>DATNHT010000105.1:0-4372 GCA_035604815.1 Opitutaceae bacterium | reverse complement strand
GCGGCCAAGGTCTACGCCGCCCACGGCGACATGGCCGCCGCGCGGGACCGGCTCGCCGATTTTCCCGCTGAACTGCGGGCCCGGATCGAACGCGAGCCCGCCAACGCGCGGCTGCACAGCTATCTCGCGGAAATGGAGGCGCTGCTCGGCCACAATGAGGAGGCGGTGCGCCTGGCCCGCCAGGCCGTGGGATTTCTGCCCGAGACGCGCGACACGATCGACGCGCCCACCCTGAGCTTCATTCTCGCCCAGGTCTACGCGTGGACCGGCGACAAGGAGCGCGCGCTTGCGGAACTCGCCCGGCTGCTGGCCATCCCCAGCCCGGCCGACGTCCACAGCCTGCGCCACGACCCGATGCTGACCGCGCTCAGGGGTGAGCCACGGTTCGAGGCGCTGCTCAAGGACCCGAGGAACACCGCCCAGATGTTCTGAGCGGCCCCCTGCATCGGCGGGCCGGGTCAGCTCCGCGGCCTCGTTATGTCGCCAAGCCGGTCGGGCGTGTTCCCGATGCGCTCGAGGCGCGGGTACCTCAGGCCGCCGCGGTGACTTATCCTCGCCGTGCTGAACGCGTCGCCGTTCTGGACGATCAGCTCGATCGGCGCCGCGCCCGACTCCGCCGCCTTGACGGCGTCCTTAAGGGTCTTGCCGGAGTACTTCTCGCCGTTGACGGCGATCAGCTTCATCCCCGGCGCAAGGCCGGCGTTGAACGCCTCGCCTTGCCACAGCACGTCGGTGATCGCGCCGGCGTTGTCCCCGGCGTCGACCGAGAGGCCGATCGAGCTCAGGAGGTCGACGCGCTTCCCTATCTTTTCGCGCGCCCTGAAGGCGTCCGTCGGCTCGTCGGAGAACGCGAGCTTCCAGCCGCCGCGCGTGACGCCGCCGAGCGGGGCGGCGGGGTCGGTGGAGTCGAGGCGCTTGCGCAGAAAGGCGGCCCAGTCGAGCGGCTGGACGCTGTTCAGGGCCGCGACAACGTCGTCAAGCGTGTAGGTGACGACCTCGCGGCTGCCGTCATTTGCGCCGTAGAACGCTCGCGCGAAGTCGTCCATCGAGCGGGCTCCGCCGCTGCGCTCGCGAATCGTCGTGTCGATGTCGAGCCAGACCAGCACCCCCTCGTCGTAGTAGTCGTGCGAGCGGCGGTAATTCTGCCAGGCGGCGCCGGCACTGGAGGCGATCTGCGCCCCGTCTGCCGTGTCCTGGAGCGGGCGCCATGCGCGGCCGGTGGCCAGGGACATGCCCTCGGCGAGGCCGGCGAGGTGGTCGCGGAACTGCTCCGGCGTCCAGAGGCCGGAGCGAGCCGTGAGCACCTCGCCGAAGTACTCCGTCAGGCCCTCGTAGACCCACAGCAGGTCGTCCCTCATCGGCACGTGGTTGAAGTCGGGCGTCCAGAGGCCGGCGGGGCGCCGGTACTTGCCGTTCCAGGAGTGGACGTACTCGTGGGGCATCAGGCTTGCGCTGTACAGGTACGAGTCCGGATCCGTGAAGTACTCCGGAAAGAGCCTGTCATCGCTCGACTGGTGGTTCTCGAGGCCCCCGTGGGTCGTGCTCTCTGAGAGCGTGAGGAGGAAATCGTAATGGCCGTAATGGCGCGCGCGGAAAAGCGCGTTGGCCTGCGCGACGAGCGCCGAGTGGCTCGCGAGCTGCGCATCCGTGATCACGAGGTTCTCCGGGCGGTCCGCGACGATGTCGAGGTGCACGGGCTGGGCGGCGTTCGGGGCGAGGTCCACGCGCTTGAAATTGGCCCCGGCGATCAAGGGCGAATCCACCAGCTCCTCGAGGCTGACGGTCTTGAATTCGACCCTGCCGCCGGCCCCGCCCGCCGGCTCAAGGGACGTGGCGTAGCTCCATCCCGCGGGCAATTCGACGCTCGGCGTGACGGGGATCCGCCTCACAAAGTAGCCCGCCGGGTAGAACGCCACGGTCCACCACTGGAGGTCGACGTGCTTGTTCGTCTCGGAGACCCCCACGCCGCCGGTCGGCGAGAGAAACTGGAAGTCGACCTCCACCGCCCTGGCGCCCGGGGGGACGTCGACGTGCAGGGTGAACATGTCCTCGAGGTCGCGGGACCAGGCGACCCGCTCGCCGCCCGCGGTGATGACGACGCCGGCCACGCCGCCGAGCTGGCCGATCGGCGAATGCGTGCCGGGAATCCACTTGGGATAGTGCAGCGCCAGCGCCCCGGGGCCGGAGGGGATGACCTCGTGCACGCGGAATATCCGCTGCGCGGGATTCGAGACGTCGACGCCGAGCGTGAGCGTGCCCGGGTACGGCCTGTCGACGGGCCCGGGCTCCAGCCCGCGGGCGGACCCCGGGGCGAAGGCGAGGGCGAGGGCAAGGGCGGCGGCGTTCGCGAGACGCGCGAGCGGGCGGAGCAAGTCGGGGCGGAACCGGATCATGGCACGCGCAGGATATGCGGCCGGGATTCCCCTATCGACCCCAAAAAGCTCGCCCGGGCCTTTCGCCCCATGGTCTTTTGCGGTGGGGTTGGAAGTAGTTGAGGGGTAAGCGAGTTATTTTTTCCTAGACAACGGCGGCGGTTTGTGCTCGGGTAGCGTGGGATGAACTCGATACCCTGTGCAGCGATGTCAGGAAGCGACGCTTCCATTTTGCCGGCGGAGGAACCCGCCGTTATGGTGAGGGTGGCTGGAACCGACGAAGTTGAGTGGTTCGACGCGCAGTTGAGGGACCACCATTACCTTGGGGCGGGACGCCCCGTGGGCGATTATCTGCGGCAGATCGTGGAAGTAAGGGGGCGGGCGATGGCGCTGTTGGTGTGGGGACCGGCCTGCTATGCGCTGAAGGATCGGGACCGCTGGATCAATTGGAGCGCCCTGCAGCGGGTGGAGCGACTGAAGCTGATCGTACAGAACCGGCGTTTCCTGGTCCTTGCAGAGAAGGGAGCGGAGCCCAATCTGGCCTCGCAGACGATGGGGGCGGCCCTGCGGGCGCTTCCCGGCCAATGGAAGGAGCGGCACGGGTATCGGCCGATTTTGGCGGAGAGCTTCACCGATCCGGAGGCGTACGCGGGCACCTGCTACAAGGCGAGCAACTGGGAAGCGGTGGGCTGGAGCGAGGGGTACAGTCGCCACCGGGCGGACTTCTACATACCGAACGAGCGGCCCAAGCGCCTGTGGCTGCGGCCGCTCGATCCGCGGGCTCGGGCGCAGTTGTGCGCGGTGACGCTGCCGGAGGACTGCCAGGGCGGTGCGATCGCCCCGCCGACGGGATTGCTGCCGCTTACTCAGCCGCAGATGCTCTCGTTGTGGGAGGTCTTGCGCGAGGCCCCCGATCCCCGCGGCAAGAACGTGCGCTTCCGGATCGGGGCGGTGCTCACCCTGGTCGCTCTGGCCCTGCTGGCTGGCCGGCGCGACTTCTCGGAGATCGCCCGGTTTGCCACCCGCCTCTCCCAGCGCCAGCGCCACCTGCTCGGCCTTCCCCGCAAGAAGGGGGCCAAGGCGTTTTGGCAGGTGCCCAGCTACTCGGTGTTCTATGATCTGCTCTGCCGGATGGATCCGGAGCGTTTTGCCGAGCTCTTGCAGGGCTGGCTCCAAGCCCACGCCGCACAGCTGCCCCAGGCCCTGGCGATGGACGGCAAGATGATCCGCGATCACCTCGGGGTGCTCACCCTCGCCCAGCACGAGGACGGCGCCCCGCAGGCCCTCGCCCTGTTCGATCAGAAGGAGGGCACGGTGCGCACCGAGCAGACCGCCGCCACCTCTGTGCTCGAACAACTCCCGGCCCTGGACGGCAGGACCATCACCGCCGATGCCCTGCATACCTATAAGCCCAACGCCCGACTCATCGCGGAAAAAGGCGGCGAGTACCTCCTGCAGATCAAGGCCAATCAACCCGGCCTGCTCGCCCAGGCCCAGGCGCTCAATGCGCTAGGGGACACCCCTTTTTTGTCCAATCGGGCAAAGGCCACGGCCGCTGTGAAACCCGCTCCCTGCATGCCTTCCCCGTCGAACCCGACGCCGTCGGCTTCCCCTACGCCAGAAGCCTGATCCTGGTTCGAAGTGAACTGACCGTCACCAAGACCGGGGCCCGCGCCTGCGACCTCCGAGCGTATCTCTCAAGCCAAGCGCCCAGCGAACGCACCCCGGCACAATGGCATGCGTTGATCCGCGGCCACTGGGCCGGTGTGGAAATCCGTAATCACTGGCGTCGCGACGCCCTCTGGGGCGAGGACCGCTCCCGCACCCGCCAACCCAAGGCGTTGGCCAACTTGGCCCTCTTGCGCAGCGCCCTGCTCGTCCTCCTCCCCGAACACTACCCGGAAACCTCCCTGCCCGTACTCGCCGAAATGGTTGCCGCCAGCCCAGCCGCCGGCCTCCGCCTTCTCCGCGCCAAATGATCTCAAAGCAAAAGACCATGG
>DATNHT010000104.1:0-8049 GCA_035604815.1 Opitutaceae bacterium | reverse complement strand
CCCTGGACGCGCTCGGGAGGCTCCCCGATTTGCGCAAGGCGATCCGGACGGACGTCGAGGCGGCCTACACGGGCGACCCGGCGGCCCACAACTACGAGGAGATCATCCTCGCGTATCCCTGCGTGCTCGGGATCTCGCTGCAGAGGTTCGCGCACGTGCTCCATAACCTCGGGGTCCCGCTCCTGCCGAGAATGATCACGGAATTCGCCCATGAGCGCACGGGCATGGACATCCATCCGGGCGCGCGCATCGGCACCCATTTCTTCATCGACCACGGCACCGGCGTCGTGATCGGCGAAACGGCGACCATCGGCTCGCACGTGAAGCTCTACCAGGGCGTCACCCTTGGAGCGAAGTCCTTTGAGACCGACAACCAGGGCAATCCGGTCAAGGGCGTGAAACGCCACCCCGACATCGGGGACAACGTGACGATCTATGCGCACGCGACGATCCTCGGCGGCGACACCATCATTGGCGCGAATTCGGTCATCGGAGGAAACGTCTGGCTCCTCGACTCCGTCCCCGCGAACAGCATCGCCTACTTCAAGAGCGACGACCTCGTCATACGGCCGCGCCAGAAGAAGGAGGCCCTCGTCGGATACGTTGAGGACTGGGTCATCTGATTATGTCCGGCCCGGCCTGTCGGCCCAGCGCCGCTGCCGGTCGGACAGGGCCCGCGCGAGCTCGGCAGCAAAGAACGGCCCCCGGTAGATCATCCCGGTGTAGACCTGGATGAGGGACGCGCCCGCATCCAGCTTCTCCGCCGCGCCGTCGACATCCGTGATCCCTCCCACCCCGATGATCGGGAGCCTCCCGCCCGTGGCGCGCGCGACGTAGTTGACCACCTCGGTCGATCGCCGGCGCAGGGGCGCCCCGCTCAACCCCCCGTCCTCGGCAACCCCCGCAAACACGCCGGGCCTGGACAGCGTCGTGTTCGTCGCGACCAGTCCGTCGAGCCCGTGGTCCGCCACGACGGCCAGCACGGCGTCAATCTGCGCAAACCCGAGGTCGGGCGCGATCTTGAGGAGGATCGGGACCCGGGTGCCGCCGCGCCGTGGCGCGCGCCTGTTGTTCGCACCGACCACGGCCGAGAGAAGCTCCCTCAGGCGGGCTTCGTCCTGAAGCTGCCGGAGACCCGGCGTGTTCGGGCTTGAAACGTTGAGCACGATGTAATCGGCGTACTCCGCCAGCCGTGCAAAGCTCGCCAGGTAGTCTTCCGGCGCGCGGTCGATCTCGGCGCTCCTCGACTTGCCGAGGTTTACCCCAAGCGGCATCCGCCGGTTGCCGGGGAGCGGATGCCTTGAAAGACGCGCGGCAACCGCGTCCGAGCCCTCGTTATTGAAGCCCAGCCGGTTGATCACCGCCTCGTGCTCGGGGTAGCGAAACATCCGGGGCCTGGGATTGCCTGGCTGGGCAACCGCAGTCACCGTCCCCAGTTCAACATGCCCGAAGCCGAGGGCCGCGGCCGCGGGCCACGCGCGCGCGTTCTTGTCAAAGCCTGCCGCCAGGCCGACCGCATTGGGGAAGCGGACGCCGAATGCCTCCACCGGGCGGAAGCTCGACGGCGACACGCGCTCCAGGGCCTCCAGCATCCTGCAAACCGGCGCGAACCGGCCCAGCAGCGCCATCGAATTGACCGCCAGCTCGTGGGCATGCTCCGGGTCGAGGCGAAACAAGACGGGCCGCATGATCTTTTCGTAAAGCGCCCCCATGTGGCTCCAGCGTGAAATCCGCCCGGGAAAACGCAAGTGCAGCTGTTGAAACACCCCGCGGGCCAACGCGTTCCATTCTCCCGCAACACAATGACCGCCGCGGTGCTTTTGTGCTTGTTATTTGCCCCCCCCCTCGCACGCTGCGGCTAAAATTTCCTGCAAGTACAAAATCCATGGCTAAACCCACCTCCGCCCTAGACTGGTGCGTCATTCGACTCGGCGACGACCACAATTGGTGGGTGTGCGAGACGAGCGACCCCGTGCGCTGGGACGTGGACGGCCTGAGCATAGTCGATCCGCGCCAGGTCGCGCACCTGATCGAGCTTGTGGACGCGCTTCGCGACTACGGATTTCACCAGGATCTTTTCGAGGCCGCGTTCTTCCCCTTCCGAATCGAGAAGGACCTGGGGGGCGGAAAGGTGCGGCTCAAGCGGGTCAAGGAATCCATCTTCGAATCGGAGGAGAAGCTCTTCGTCCTGCCGGACATTCTGGACGAGGAGAACGGGCCTTACGCGGACCTGCTCGACCACCTCACCCGCTGCCGCGTGAAGATGCTGAACGACCTCTTCAATTTTGAGAGCAAGCTCACCGTGGACGAGGTCGAGGACGAGATCCGCGAGGAGCAGAACACCCATTTCATCGAGGGCAAGGCCGTGCACACCTTCACCGAGCTGTGCGCAATCCTCGATTTCATGCCGGAGGGGATGGACTCCGACGAGGAGCAGCCGTCAAAGGCGGCCGAGGAGGAGGATGACGACCTCCCCACCCTCGACGCCGAGGAGGAGGAGAAGCTCAAGAATGACGAGTCCCTCAAATGGGACGAGGACAGCGATGACGAGAAGGACGACGACAAGGAGGACGGGGAGAAGAAGGGCGAGGAGGAGGGCAAGGAGGAAGCAGACGTGGACGACGAAGCTGAGAAGCCCCGACGCAAGTCTCGCGGCAAACGCTGAGCCGGACACGTCCGCACCATGCATTTGCCTCGCGCAGCGGCGATCGCCCTCCTGGGGATCCTCGCGGGATGCGAAGCCGTTGAGCCGACCGGAAGGAATCCGGTCATTCCCTCGGCGGCCTCGGCCTCCCAGCTCCGCCCGGGAGACAATCTGAGCGTCGCCATCATCGGCGTCCCCGATCCCACGACGAACAACGTCCAGATCGACGACCAAGGACTCATCAGCCTTCCATATATCGGGCCCATCAAGGCGTCGAACGAGACGACCGCCGGCCTCACCCAGCGCATCCGGCAGGCCTACGTCACGCAGAAGATCTACACGTCGGTCGACATCTCGGTCAGTGTCACGGAGCGCTACGTCTATGTCGGGGGCGAGGTCGAGAAGCCGGGCCGGATCGTCTGGACGCCCGACCTCACGGCCTCCAAGGCCATCCAGGCGGCCGGGGGCTTCACGCTCTACGCCAAGGAGGACAGGGTTAGCGTCGTGCGCAGCCAGATCCTGTACCAAATCGACATCAAGCTGGCCCAGAAGAGCCCCTCCCAGGACCCCAGGCTCGAGCCCGGCGACTCGGTGCAGGTTTCTCGCTCCGCGTTCTAGGGGGCGCTCCTACCTCCCCAGCTCGGCCGCCATCTCCTTGGCGAAATAGGTCAGGACGATGTCGGCACCGGCCCTCTTGATGCCTATCAGCGACTCGCGCCTGCAGAGCGCCAGGTCAAGCCAACCCAGCTTCGCGGCCGCGTGAATCTGGGCGTATTCGCCGGACACCTGGTAGGCGGCGATGGGCTTCCTTGTCGCATGCCGCAGCCCGCGGATGATATCCAGGTAGGGGCCGGCAGGCTTGACCATCATGATGTCCGCCCCTTCGGCCTCGTCGAGCCTCAGCTCGGTGAAGGCCTCGCGGCGATTCGCGGGGTTGAGCTGGTAGGTCCGCTTGTCGAGGCTTCGCGTGCCGGCGGCGTCCGCGCTCCCAACGGCATCGCGGAACGGGCCGTAATAGGCCGAGGCGTACTTTGCCGTGTACGCCATGATGGCCGTGTCCTCACGGCCCGCGGCATCAAGCGCCCTGCGGATCGCCCCCACCCTGCCGTCCATCATGTCGCTCGGCGCGACGAGGTCGACACCGGCGCCGGCGTGCAGGACCGCCATTTCCGCGAGAATCCCGACCGTGCGGTCATTGTCCACGTCCCGGCCGTCCGGCGTCAGCACGCCGTCGTGGCCGTGAACGGTGTACGGATCTAGCGCGATGTCGGTCATGACCATCATCTCGGGCAGCGCCTTCTTCACCGCCCTCACGGCGCGCAGGATCAGGGCATCCGCCCTCAGGGCGGCGGTGCCCTCCTCGTCCTTGAGCCGCGGGTCGAGCTTCGGGAACAGCGCCACGGCGAGGATCCCGAGCTTGCCCAGGGCCCGGCATTCCCTGACGAGGTCGGGAATCGACAGACGGAACACACCCGGCATGGAGGGGACCGGCTCGGGCCGGCCCCTGCCATCGACGACAAAGAGCGGGGCGACAAGGTCGCTCGGCCTTAGCACCGTGTCCTCGACAAGCGCCCGCAGCGCCGGCGTCCGCCGAAGCCGCCTGGGGCGTTGAACCAGATTGAGCTTGAATGAGTTGGGCATGTCTTCGTTGGCTCGTGCATTGGAGCACGGCATCGGACGGGTCGCCACAAGATTTTGCATCGCCGCGCGCCATCGGCAAGCTGGCAGGGGAAAATACAGCGTTCCGCTAAGCTGGAAAATACTCTAGGCACACCCTCTCCTATCTACACCCATTCATGGCCATCAAGCTCTTCGATTCCCTCACGCGCGACATGCGCGAACTTTCGCCCGCGCAGCCCGATGGCATATTCCGGTTTTACACCTGCGGCCCGACGGTCTACGCGCCCGCCCACATAGGAAACTTCCGCACCTTCGTCATCAACGACGTCCTGCGCCGCCTGCTCGAGCTCGAGTTCCCCGGGAGGGTGAAGCACGTGCGCAACCTGACGGACGTGGACGACCGCACGATAGGCCAGGCCCGCCAGGAAAACCGCCCGCTCGCCGAGATAACGCGCAAGTGGACGGAATTGTTCCACGCCGACTGCGTTCTGCTCAACTGCCTGCCCCCGCACGTCGAGCCGACGGCGACCGGCCACATCCGCGAGCAGGTCGACATGATCGACGTCCTCATGCGCAAGGGCAATGCGTACCGCGCCGCCGACGGATCGGTCTATTTCAAAATCAGCTCGTTCCCCGCCTACGGCGCGCTCTCGCGCATCAGGGAGCGCGAGCTCAAGGTGACCAACAGCGTCTTCGACGCGGACCACAAGGACGACGTCGGCGACTTCGCGCTCTGGAAGGCGCACAAGCCCGAGGAGGACGGCGATGTGAGGTGGCCCGGGCCAAGCGGCGCCGCGGCGGGGCGCCCGGGCTGGCACATCGAATGCAGCGCGATGATCAAGAAGCATCTCGGCGAGACGATCGACCTGCACACGGGCGGCGTCGACCTGCTGTTCCCGCACCATGAGAACGAGATCGCCCAGAGCCAGTGCTGCAACGGCGCCACGTTCGCCCGCCACTGGTACCACAGCGAGCACCTGCTTGTCGACGGCACGACGATGAGCAAGAGCCGGGGCAACTACTACACGCTCGGCGACCTCGTCGGGAAGGGGTACTCGCCGGCGGCCGTCCGCTACGCCCTCCTCGCCGGCCATCCCCGCAAGCAGCTCAACTTCACCCTGGATTCGCTGCATGCGGCCGGGAGCGCGCTCGGCTCGCTGCGGCGGTTCTCCGAGGACCTGAGGGCGGGCGCGGGCGCCAAGCCGCCGGACGCCCCGTCGCGGAGCTTCGACGCCTTCTTCAGGGCGCTCGACGAGGACCTCAACATTCCCGCGGCCCTCGGCGCGCTCTTCACTGCGATCAACGGCCTTGGCGCCGGGGCCGCGACGCAGGCCGATCGCGCGGGCTTTGAGCGCGCCGTCTACGCCCTGGGCCTTGACCTCTCCTTAAAGGAAACGCAGGGCGCACCCGCGTCCTGCCCGCCCGAGGTCGTCGCCCTCGCGGACAGGCGCCTGGCCGCCAAGAAGGCCAGGGATTTCGAGACCGCCGACGCGCTTCGCGCCGAATTGGCCGCGGCGGGATGGTCCGTGCGCGACGGCAAGGACGGCTCCACGCTTGAGCCGATAAGGAAAGCCTGATTTGGCTTTTGCCCTCCATCGCCCATCGCCAAGCCTCCCGCCGATGACCCCCCTCGAAGAACTCCGCCACTCGGCCTCGCACGTCCTCGCGACCGCGCTTCTGCGCATCTATCCCGATGCGAAGCTCGACATCGGCCCCCCGACCGACACGGGGTTCTATTACGACTTCGACCTCGACCATAAACTCACCGCCGAGGACCTCGTGCGGATCGAGGCCGAGATGAAGAAGGTCGCCGACGAGAACCAGCCGTTCGTCCGCAAGGAGGTCTCCCGCGAGGAGGCCGCCGAGATCATCAGGTCCCGCGGCCAGGAGCGCTATAAGCTCGGCCGACTTGCCGACATTCCCGAGGGCGAAAAGATCTCGTTCTACCAGAACGGCGAGTTCATCGACCTCTGCGCGGGCACGCACGTCCGCTACACCTCGAAAATCAAGGCGTTCAAGCTGCTCTCCATCGCCGGCGCCTACCACCGAGGCAGCGAGAAGAACAAGCAGCTCCAGCGCGTCTACGGCACCGCGTTCCCGACCAAGGAGGAGCTGGCCCAGTACCTGGAGCAGGTGGAGCAGGCCAAGCACCGCGACCACCGAAAGCTCGGCAGGGACCTCAAGCTCTTCGTCATCGACGACGACGTCGGCCAGGGCCTGATCCTATGGACGCCCAACGGCTCCGTCCTGCGCCAGGAGCTGCAGACCTTCATCAGCGAGGAGCTGCGCAAGCAGGGCTACTCGCAGGTGTTCACGCCCCACATAGGCAAGCTGGAGCTCTACAAGACATCCGGCCATTTCCCGTTCTACAAGGACGCGCAGTTCACGCCCGTCGTCGAGAACGAGTCGCTCGCGAGGATCCTCCACGAGGGCTGCTCGTGCGCCGAGATGGTCGTGCGCCTCGAGGCCCTGTCGTCGCGCCTCGCCTCCCAGATCAACCAGCGCACTGGCCGGGAAACGATCGCCCCGGGCCGCGTTAGGCCGGATGACCAGCTCATCGACGGCTTTCTGCTGAAGCCGATGAATTGCCCCCACCACATCAAGATCTTCGCGTCGCAGCCCCACTCCTACCGCGACCTCCCGGTGCGCCTCGCCGAGTTCGGCACCGTGTACCGGTGGGAGCAGTCGGGCGAGTTGAACGGGATGACGCGCGTGCGCGGATTCACCCAGGATGACGCCCATCTCTTCTGCACCGAGGACCAGGTCGCGCAGGAGGTCCTGGGATGCCTCGCACTCGTCAAGGTCATCCTCACCACCCTCGGCATGAGCGACTACCGGGTGCGCGTCGGGCTCCGGGATCCCGATTCGAGCAAGTACATCGGCCAGAAGGAGAACTGGGACAAGGCTGAGGATGCGTGCCGCGAGGCGGCCAAGACCCTCGGTGTCGCGTTCACTGAGGAGCCGGGCGAGGCCGCTTTCTACGGCCCCAAGATCGATTTCATTGTGAAGGACGTGATCGGACGGGAGTGGCAGCTTGGCACCGTCCAGGTGGACTACAATCTTCCGGTCCGCTTTGACCTGACGTACAGCGGGGCGGACAACCAGCCGCACCGTCCCGTCATGATCCACCGGGCGCCCTTTGGCTCGATGGAGCGGTTCTGCGGCGTCCTGATCGAGCACTTCGGGGGCGATTTCCCGGTCTGGCTCTCGCCCGAGCAGGTGCGCCTCGTCCCCATAAGCGAGAAGACGCTCGACTACGGCCGCGGCCTGCTCGCCCGGCTCAGATCGGCCGGCGTCCGGGCCTCGATCGACGAGCACAACGACAAGCTCGGCGCCAAGATCCGAAGGGCCGAGGTCGATAAGGTTCCCTACGCCCTCGTCCTCGGCGGCAAGGAAGCCGAGGCCGGCACGGTCAGCGTCCGAAGCAGGGCGCGCGGCGACGAAGGGGCGCTGGCGTTCGACCAATTCCTCCCGAGAATCCTGGAGGAGATCCGCCTACGGTCGCTCTCCGGCAAGAAAAAGCCGGCGTAGTGCGACAGGCGCCGGGAACGCTCAGACCGCGGCCTCGCCGCGCTCGTCGGTGCGGATGCGGATGACCTCCTCGAGCGGGATGAGGAACACCTTGCCGTCGCCGATCTTGCCGGTCTTCGCGGATTTCACGATCGCGTCGATCGCCTTGCCGGCCATATCGTCGGCAACGGCGATCTCGATCTTCACCTTGGGAAGAAAATCGACCGTGTACTCGCTCCCCCGGTAAATTTCGGTGTGCCCCTTCTGCCGGCCGA
>DATNHT010000103.1:0-13165 GCA_035604815.1 Opitutaceae bacterium | reverse complement strand
AGTGGATATCGTGGCGAAGATGCAGTTTCCAAAGACGCTCGTGTCAAAATGATCCGCGGCACAGACACCCATACAATCCCATGGCCATCGCCAGTTTCATCGTATTCCTTGTAATCGGCGGTCTCGCTGGCTGGTGCGCGGGCCTCATTTCAAAGGGAAGCGGCTTTGGCGTCCTCGGCAACGTAATCGTCGGAATCGTGGGCGCATTTCTTGGAGGCGTCTGCTTCGGGCTGCTCGGGATCGTGGCCTACGGCTTCGCGGGCCGGCTCGTCTTCGCAATCTTGGGCGCGCTCCTCTTCACCTGGCTGCTCAAATTCATCAAGAAATAGCCCCCGTCCCGCACGGCCGCAGGAGATTCCTCGCGCGACCGCTCACATGTGGGCGATGATCGCGCTGCCGAAAGCGGAGCACTTGATCTCGGTCGCGCCCTCCATCTGCCGCGCGAAGTCGTAGGTGACCTTCTTCGCGCCGATCGCGCCGCTTAGCCCCTTGAGGACAAGATCCGCAGCCTCGGACCAGCCCATGTAGCGAAGCATCATTTCGCCCGACAGGACCACCGAGCCGGGGTTGACCACGTCCTTGTTGGCGTACTTCGGGGCGGTCCCGTGCGTCGCCTCGAATATGGCGTGCCCCGAAATGTAGTTAATGTTGCCCCCTGGGGCGATCCCGATGCCCCCAACCTGGGCCGCAAGGGCGTCTGAGAGGTAATCGCCGTTCAGGTTCAGCGTCGCGATGACGTCGAATTCCGAGGGCCGCGTCAGCACCTGCTGGAGCGTGATGTCCGCGATAGAGTCCTTGATCACGATCCCGGCTCCGGGCCGGCCCTCGGGAATCCGGCACCAGGGCCCCCCGTTAATCTCGACCGCGCCGTAGAAGTCCTTCGCGACCTTGTATCCCCAGTCGCGAAAGGCGCCCTCGGTGAACTTCATGATGTTGCCCTTGTGGACTATCGTGACGCTCTTGCGCTTGTTTCTCACGGCGTAGCCGATCGCGGTGTGAACCAGCCGGACGCTTCCCGAATAGCTGACGGGCTTGATTCCGATCCCCACCTGGACGTCGGAGGGAAAATCCTTGGCCCCGACCTCCGTCCAGAACGCCTCCGCCTTGGCCTTTGTGCCGAAGCGGATCTTTTCAAAGGACTTGGGAAACTCCCTTGCGAGGAAATCCAGGACCTTCTGGGAATCGGGCGTGCCGCTGGCAAATTCGATCCCGGCGTATATGTCCTCGGTGTTCTCGCGGAAGATCACGATGTTGACCCGCTCCGGGTGCTTGACGGGCGACGGAACGCCGGCGAACCACTGGACGGGCCGCAGGCACACGTAGAGGTCCAGCATCTGGCGAAGCGCAACATTGAGCGACCGGATGCCGCCGCCCACGGGCGTGGTCAGCGGGCCCTTGATACCGACGAGATACTCCCTGAAGGCGGCGACGGTGTCGTCGGGCAGCCAGCTGTTGAATCTCTTGAAGCTCTCCTCGCCGGCAAAGACCTCGAACCACGATATCCTGCGCTTGCCCGCGTAGGCCTTCTCCACCGAGGCGTCCATGACCCGGACGGCCGAGGCCCAAATGTCGGGCCCCGTGCCGTCGCCCCTGATGAAAGGGACGACCGGATTGTCCGGCACGTTGAGCCTTCCGGCTGAAATGGAGATTTTCCCGCCCGAGGGCGGAGTGACGTCTTTGTAGGGCATGGGGGTGTTTCCTGGGCGTTGGGGAGGGCGCCTCAGACCCTGAGGCTTCCGCAGAAATTCGCGAGCCTCGCGAGGCCCGAGGCGATCGTCTCATCGCTCGTCGCATAGCTCATCCGGACGTAGCCCTCCGCTCCAAACGCGGATCCCGGCACGGCGGCGACCCTTTCCTTCTCGAGCAGCGACTCGCAGAACTCCTGCGAGCTCAGCCCGAAGCTCGAGATGTTGGGAAAAAGGTAAAACGCGCCCTGGGCGAGGGCGCACGACACGCCGGGGATCCCCGAGAGCCCCGCGTGGAGCAGGCGCCGGCGCCGGTCGAAGGCCGCAAGCATCTTGTCAAGGGAGACCTTCGTCTTAGCCGGCTCCCTGAGCGCGGCGAGGGCACCGTACTGCGCGAACGTGGTCGCATTCGACGACGTCTGGCTCTGGAGCTCCGCGACGGCCTTGGCGATCGGGGCGGCCGCGACGAGCGTCCCCAGCCTCCATCCCGTCATCGAGTAGGTCTTCGAGAAGCCGGAGACGACGATCGTCCTCGCCTCCGCTTGCGGGCCGAGCGTCGCGGCGCAGCTGGACCGGAGCCCGTCGTAGACGAGGTTCTCGTAGATCTCGTCAGACAGGACGTAGAGGTTGTGGCGGATCGCGACCCCCATGATCGCCTCGAGTTCCGGGCGGGAGTAGACTGCGCCGGTCGGGTTGCAGGGCGAATTCAGGATGAGAAGCCTCGTCCGGCTGGTGATTGCGGCCTCAAGCTGCTCCGGCCCGAGCTTGAATCCGGACCTCTCGGTCGTGAGCACCGGCTTGGGCACGGCACCCGCGAGCTTCGCCATCTCCGGGTAGCTCACCCAGAAGGGCGCCGGAATGACGACCTCGTCGCCTGGGGAGCACGTCGCGAGCACGCCGAGGTAGCATGAGAACTTTGCCCCGGGGCTTACGACCACCTGGCCGGGAGCGACCCTCAGCCCGTACACGCTCCCGTACGACTCCGCCACCGCCCTTCGGAGTTCCTCGATCCCGGGCGTCGCGACATATTTCGTCTTCCCGGACTGGAGCGCCGCGGCGCATGCGTCCTTTATGTGCTGCGGGGTGTCAAAATCCGGCTCGCCTGCCGCAAAGCTGCAGACGTCGTGGCCGGCGGCCGCCAAGGCCTTCGCCTTCGCGTCGATGGCAAGCGTCGGCGACGGCGCTATATTGCGGGCCCAGGTCGATAGGGATGGCGGGGGAGCGGGTGGCATCGGGAGCAAAGAGGCCCCACTTGAAAGCGGCCTTGGGCCCGAATGCAAGCGGGGAGCTCCTAAAAGAATCTCGGCCTGCCCCGATCCGTCGCCCCCTCAGCGGGACTTGGACTTCTTTGCCGGCAGCCCATCGAGCGCGAACCGAAGCAGCTCGCCCACGCTCGCGTTCTTCTTCTTCGCGTAGCGCTTGAGCATCGCGCGCTGGTTCGAGCCCAGGCGCACCGACACCTGGCGGTGCGGATCGCGGGCGGGCTTGCAGTCCTCGAAATTGAACTCGTCGATCGCCAGCCGCACCACCTCGCTCGCCGTCTTCAGCCTGTACCTGCGGCGGTGGCCCTCGATCTTGGCGATCAGCGAGACCGGCAAATCAAACGTGAGCGGAGCCGAGGCGGAACGTGTGGCCATGACGTTGAAAGTGGGTAACCCGAACGGGGCATGAGCAGGCACCGGAGACGGCCCCGCCGCAACGAAATTCTTCAGTTTGCGTCATTGCGCTATCCGTGTGATGCTCGCTCCCGGCGGCGGAGCGGCGGCCACTCCCAGCTGGAAGGGGTCGAATGTCGCTGGATTGACGGCGATTCCGACGGCAACTCCCGTGACCGAGAGGCGTGTCTTGTCCCGAGTCTCCTCGTTGCGGACGTCCACATCCCTGGGTATCCACCGGTCGCCTACCTTCTTTAGCTCCAATAGGGAGAGGGTCTTAGCCACGCGGCCGTTGGCGCCGGTGATTTCCGACTGCATGAGGGCGTCGTACTGGGTGTCCAAGTACGCCATGACGGACCTGATGCCCGGGCTCGCGGCCGTGAACTCGGCGGGCGGCGTGAAAACGTACGTATAGGCCTGGCGCCCGCGGATCCGCTTCTCGCCGATCCTGTCGACGTCGAGCCAGTAGAGGTAGGGCATCTGGATGTCGAACGGGGTCATTTCGGTGCCGGGGACAAGGGGCATCAGAAGGGCCTTCTCGTCGGCGGAGCCGTTGCCGGGCCCGTCCGACACCCAGATTCCGGCGTCGGGCCCGCTCTGGACCAGGATCCGGCGCGGGGCGCCGCCCCTTCCGGCGTCCACCTCAAACCGGGTGACCGGTCCGCGCCCATTGCGGGCGCCCCAGAGGCGGCCGTGGAACAGGCGCTCGCCGCCGCGCCGGGGCATCTGCCTCAGGTCGAACTCGACGTAAACGGGCTCCGCGTAGACCGAGCGCCTGAACTGGTCGAGCACCGCAGCGGCATCGGCCTTCTCAGGAGGCCCCGCCCGGGCACCGGTCCCGGTGGCGGCGGCGCAGGCCCCGAGAAGAAGGCCCAGGGTCCCCGCCCGCAGGGCGCGCACCCGCCCCGGGCGCGGCAAGGGCACGGCCGAGTTCACCAAAAGCCGGTCACGGCTTTGTCGCCGGCGTGGGCGTCGGGACGCTGGTGGCCGGGACCAGGACACGCGGGGGGGTTTTGGAGGCCGCCGGGACCAAGGGGGCGGCGATGGTGGGCAAGACGCCGCCAGATGCGGAGGCGCGCTTTCCCTCGTAAATCCTTCCAAGGTAAAGGCCGAAGCTCAGAAGGAAAAACACGATCGCCGCGTTGATGGTCAGCTTGCTGAGCACATTGCCCGTCTCCGCTCCGAATGTCGCCTCCGCCATGCCTCCTCCCATTGCGGCGCCCATCCCGCCGTCGGATTTCGCCTTCTGCGCGAGCACCAACAAGATAAGGAAAATGGAGGTCAGGATGAGGACGAAAGTGAAGATGCCGAGGAGTATGCTCATGTTGAGGAAGGGTCAGAGAAGCAGACTGCGCGCGGCCTTGTCAACGCCGGGACTGGGGCCCCGCCCGCGCCGCCCGGGGCCCTCAGAGGAGGTCGGCGCGCTCGACCCCGAGCTTCTCGAGCAACCGCTGCAGGTCGTCGTTCCCGCGGTATTCGATCACAATCCTGCCCTTCTTCGGTGTGTGGATCACGGCCACGCGCGCGCCCAGGTGCGAGGTCAGCCTCTTCTGGATACTCTCGACCGCCGTGGCCTCGCGCGCCGTCAGGGCCCGGCCTCGGGCCGGCGCCCTCGGCGCCCCCGCCGCCTTGGCGGCCTGTCCCAATCTCTCGGCCTGGCGGACGCTGAGCCCCTCCTCGATCACGCGGCGCGCGAGGACCGCGCGCCCCGCCGGATCCTCGACCCCGAGGAGCGCCTTGGCGTGGCCGACGCTCATGAGATTCTTCGCGATGTAACCCTGGATCTCGGCATCGAGCGAAAGCAGGCGCAGGGAGTTGGCCACCGAGGCGCGGCCCTTGCCCACGCGCTGCGCCGCCGTCTCCTGCGTCAGGTCGAAATCCCTTATTAGGCTCGCGAAGCCAAGGGCCTCCTCGATGGGATTGAGCCCCTCGCGCTGGAGGTTCTCGATCAGCCCGATCGACGCAGCCGACGCGTCGCTCGCCTCCACGACCCGGGCGGGTATGGACCTGATGTTCAGCATCTGGAAGGCGCGCCAGCGCCGCTCCCCCGCAATCAGCTGGAACCTCTCGCCGTGTCTGCGCACCACGATGGGCTGCAGCAGCCCCTCGCTGCGGATGCTCTCGGCGAGTTCGGCGAGCTGCTCGGCTGCGATCTCGCGCCGGGCCTGGTGGGGGTTCGGCTCGACGAGATGCACCTGGACATCGAGGTAACCCTGTGCCTGGGGAACATGGGCGAAGCCCGCCGCGGGGGACGCCGCGGACGGCCTTGCGGCGGAGATGAGTGCGCCGAGTCCGCGGCCCAGTCGGGATTTCTTGGGGGATGCCATGTTGGAAAGGGATGGAGAAGCGCCCCGCGCTATTTGCCCCCGGGGACGAAGAGCACCTGGCCGGCCTGTATTCGCGACGGATCCGCCAGCTTGTTCGCGTCGATTATGTCCTGCGCCCTCGCGCCGGTCTTCTTCGCGATGAGCCCTATGGAATCGCCCTTCTGCACGGTGTAGCTCACGCCCTCCTTTGGGTAGGCGCTGCCGAATGCCGGCGCGGGGCCCTGGGCCTGGCCGGCCGGCCTCGCCTGCGCGGTGGTCCCCGTCCTGGCGATCGAATCCAGCGCGGCGTTGGTCTGCCTCGCCAGTTTCTCCATCTGCGTGGCCACCTCCTGCAGGATCTCGGTCCGCGAGGACCCGACCGACGTCTTGATCGACGCGTTCAGGTCGGCCACCGCGGCGTTGAACTGAGCCGACGTCACAAAGTCACCCGCCCTGTCCAGGGCCGCGACCTTCGCCCTTAATTGCGCATTCTCGTGCTCCAGTTGCTCCACGCGCAGCGTGAGTTCTCCGATGCGTTGCGAAAGGCCGCGGACATCCTCGCGCAGGTCGGCGACCTCTGACTGCGCGCGCGCGCGCGGCCCCGCAACCGACGACGCTAGGGCGGCGCAAACAAGCGTCAGACTGCGAAGGGCGGGCCTGCCAGGCATCGGACCGGAATCTTGCCCAAAGGCCCGGTGAAAACAAGCGGCATGTGTCCGCCGCGGTCAGCGCCTGAAAGGGGAATCCGCGACGAGCGCCGGCATCGGCCGCGAGGGCAGAACTGTCCCGGCGGGAATCGGGAATCCGCGCAGGAACTCCGGGGCGCCGAGCATCCGTCCGCCGGGGCGCTGGAGCCGGCGCAGCCTCAATATGCCAGACCCGGTCGCCACAAGGAGGCCATGCTCATCCGAGCCGATCGCGGTGCCCGGAACCCCGCCGGCACCGCCCGCGGGGGCGTCCGCCAGTCCGAGCTTGACGGGCGTGCCGGCGACGTCGACGGCGACCGAGGGCCACGGATGGAGTCCGTTGACGCGCGCCGCGAGCACGGCGGCCGGGGCCGCGAAATCCAGCACGCCGTCAGCCTTGCCGAGCCGGCGGCAGTAGCTCGCCCCCGCGCCGTCCTGGGCGCGAAACGAAAGCTCGCCCCGCGCGAGGAGGGGCAGCGCCCTTGCGGCGAGTGGAACCGCGGCGGCCGCGAGCCTTGCCTCGACATCCAGCGCGGTGTCAAGCGGTGATACCGCGATCCGCTCGGTGCCGCCGATGGGGCCGGCGTCGAGCTCTCGGACGATCCGCATGAGGGTCATCCCGGTCTCCCTTTCGCCAGAGGCGATCGCCGCCTGGATGGGGGACGCCCCCCGGTACCTTGGAAGCAGCGAGGCGTGCAGGTTCAGCGTGCCGAGGCGCGGGACCGCGATGAACTCGTCGCGCAGGATGTGCCCGAATGCGACCACAAGCGAGACGTCCGGACACAGGGCGGCCAGCTCCGCCAGCGCTGACGCGTCCAGCTGCTCCGGCTGGAGGATCGCGATGCCGCGACCGGCGGCCCACGCCTTGACGCCGTTCGGCCGGACGGCCTGGCCCCGGCCCGAGGGCCTGTCCGGACCCGTCACCACCCCAACCAATCGCGCGGCCCCGCCCGCCTCGTCCGCCAGCCAGCCGAGCAGCGGGAGCCCTATGGCATCGGAGCCCATGAAGACGAGGCGAAGCGGTTCGGGCATCGGTGCCTTTCTTCTCCGGCATTCAGCGGCCGCCGTCGCCGCGCGGCTTGCCGACGAGCTCGAACTCGACCGGGCAGCCGTTGAGCCCGAATTCACCGACAAGCCCGGCCTCAAGGTAGCGGCGATAGCCCTCCGAGAGCCTCTCCTCCCGGTTGCAGAAGACCCTGATGCGGAAAGGCCGGTTGCCCGTCTGCGTGGCATAGTAGATTCGGAACCTCCGGGCGCCGATGGCGGGGGGAGGCGTGCGCTCCGCGAGGCGCGCCAGGGTCTCGTTGAGGCGCGAGGTCGGAAGCTTCTTGTCCATGGTCCGGTAAAGCCTGACCGCCGCGTTCATCATCCGGTCCACCTCGTAGCCGCTCAGGGCGGACACGAAGATCAGGGGGGCCCCTGGCGTGAAGAATAGACGGTCGAACAGGGCCTTTTCGTACTTCTCGCGGTAGTCGCGCTCGCTCTTGGCGCCCTGGATGCCACCGTCCCTCCTGAAGGCCTCGTGCACCAAGTCCCATTTGTTGACGACGATCGCGATCGGCTTGCGGTCCTTGACGGCCTCGCCGGCGATCGCCTTGTCCTGCTGCGTCACCCCGTCCAAGGCGTCGAGGACGAGGAACACGACGTCCGAGCGCTGCATGGCGTCGAGCGACCTGAGGCGCGAAAAGTACTCCACCGACGAGGCCACCTTTGTGGCGGCTTTGATGCCCGCAGTGTCGATCAGCCTGAAGGAGTGGAGCTTGCGGTCGCGGCCCTTGAAATCGAAGGGCAGCTCGACCGCGTCACGTGTGGTTCCCGCGCGCTCGTCCACGATCAGGCGGTTGCTCTTGAGGAGCCAGTTTGCAAGCGACGACTTGCCCACGTTTGGACGCCCGATGAAGCTGATGCAGATGGGCCTGTTCCCCCCCTGGTCGCCCGGCCCGGCGTCGGCCGGGTCCGCAGGGGGCGCCTCGGGTCGGCGCCCAATCCTGTCGAGGATGGCCTCGCGAAGCTCCGATTCGCCGCGGCCGTGCTCGGCGGACACGCATACCGGCTCGCCCAGGCCCAGGCGCGCGACCCCCTCAAGGTCCGCCTTCTCGTCCCCGAAATCCGCCTTGTTCACAACGACGATCACCGGCTTGCCCCCGCGACGGAGCCGCGCGGCGATCCGGTCGTCGAGGGCCGTGACCCGTTCAAGCCCGTCCACGACGAAAAGGATGAGGGACGCGGTGTCTATGGCGAAGCCGATCTGTTTTTCGGACGCCTCAATGATCGCGGCCGAGGAAGACTCGCCCTCCCTCAGGCCGAGCCCGCCGGTGTCCATGAGCGTGTAGCCGTCCCCGACCTCGGCCGAAATGACGTCGCGGGTCACCCCGGGCTGGTCGTGGACGATGGAGATCCGCTTGCGCGCGAGCCGGTTGAAGAGCCGGCTTTTGCCGACATTGGGCCGGCCTACGATGACGACGGAGCGGAACATGGCGTCGCGGTGTTCACGAACCGTTCGATCCGGTCGCAGGCCTCCACAAGCTGGTCGTATCCCGTGGCGAAGCTCGCGCGGATAAACCCCCGTCCGTTCTCGCCGAACGCGGATCCCGGGACGACCGCGACCCGCTGTGACTCGAGGAGCCCGTACGCGAAGTCACGGTCGCCGAATCCCGTCGAGGCCACGCTGGGGAAGACGTAGAACGCCCCTCCAGGCGCGCGGCAGGCGAGCCCTGCCGCCCTGAGCCGGCCCACGACAAGGTCGCGCCGCCTGTGGTACTGCTCGCGCATGGATCGTACCCCGTCCTCCCCGCGGGCAAGCGCCTCGATCGCAGCCTCCTGGGAGAGGATCGGTGCGCAAAGCATCGAATACTGGTGCACCTTCATCATCGCGTCGATGAGCTCGGACGGCCCGCACGCGTAGCCGATCCGGAAACCGGTCATCGCAAACGCCTTCGAGAATCCATGGAGGAAGACCGTGCGCTCCCTCATGCCCGGGAAGGCGGCGATGCTCGCGTGGGCGCCCTCGTAGACCAGCTCGGAATAGATTTCATCGCTAAGGACGATCAGGTCCTTCTCCACCGCGAACCGGGCGATACCCTCCAGCCGCGCCCGGTCGCATGTGCCTCCCGTCGGATTGCACGGCATGTTCATCATGAGGACCTTGCATCCCGGGAGCCAGGCCCTCTCCAGGTCCGCAACGTTGAGAGCAAACCCGTCGTCCGCGCGGGTGGGCACCGCAACCGCCACCCCGTGCGCAAGGGCCACGCCTGGATGGTAGGAGACATAGCACGGCTGGTGGTACAGGACCTTTTCGCCGGGGTTGAGCAGCGCCCGGAGCGCGAGGTCTATCGCCTCCGAGACGCCGACCGTCACGAGGATCTCGTCGTCGGGCCGGTAGCCGACCTTGTAGTTACGCTCCACATACTCCGCGATCGCGCGGCGCAGCTCCAGGAGCCCGAGGTTCGAGGTGTAGTGGGTCCTGCCCTTCTCAAGGGCGTAGATCGCGGCCTCGCGGATGTGCCAGGGCGTGTCGAAGTCCGGCTCGCCGATCCCGAGCGAGATGACATCCCTCATCTTCGCCACGATCTCGAAGAAGTCGCGGATGCCCGACTTGGGGAGCGCCTCGACGTGCCGGGCGATGAATCGCTTCACGGCGACACCTTCAGCCTCTCGGCGTCCTGCGAGGGCGCCTCCATGAGGAAGGATCCCTCCTTGTAGGAGCGCAGCATGAAATGGGTGCTCGTGGAGAGCACGCCCTCGAGCGTCGAGAGCTTCTCCGAGACAAACCCCGCGACCTTCTGCAGGCTCGGCCCGTTGACGAAGATGAGGAGGTCGTAGGCGCCCGACATCAGGTAGCAGGACTCGACCTCGTCGAAGCGGCTCAGGCGCTCGGCCAGCCGGTTGAAGCCCCCGCCCCTCTCCGGTGTGATCTTGACCTCGATCACGGCGCGAACGGCCGCGGCCGACTCCCGGGACAGGTCGAGGACTGGGCGCCAGCCGAGGAACACCCTGTCCTTTCTGAGCTGCTCAAGGTGCCCGTTGACCTCGGACTCGGAAATGCCGGCGATCTGCGCCATTTGCGCCGTCGTGAGGTAACCGCCTTCGGTGAGCAGCTTGAGGACAGGGTTCATAGGGGGTGCAATTGTCTCATAGACGCCTCACGATTGGCCATCCCAAAAAAGTTCCCCGGGAGTTGCGTCGGAGCGCGCGTTGATCCATCCGATGGGTTCGCATGTTTGAGTCCCTGACAGACAAGCTCACCTCGGCGCTTCGAAACCTGCGCGGTGTCGGCAAGCTTTCCGAGGAGAACATGGCGGCGGCCCTGGGCGAGGTCCGGACCGCCCTGCTCTCGGCCGACGTCCATTTCAAGGTCGCAAGGGAGTTCGTCGAGCGCGTGCAGGCGCAGGTCGCCGGCGAGGAGGTCCTGAAGGGCGTCACGCCCGGCCAGCAGATCGTGAAGATCATCCATGACGAGCTCGTCCGCCTGCTCGGCGAGGGTGCGACGGCGCTCAGCGCGGCGCGCCCCCTTAAGATCATGCTCGTGGGTCTCCACGGTTCGGGCAAGACCACCTCGGCCGCGAAGCTCGGGCGCCTGCTCAAGAAGCGCGGATATCGCCCCTTCACCGTCGCCTGCGACGTGTACCGCCCGGCCGCGATCGACCAGCTTGAGATTCTTTCGCGCCAGGAGGAGCTCGGCTTCTACGCCGACCGCGCATCGAAGGACGTCCCCTCAATAGGCCGGGCCGGGCTGGACGCGGCGATCGCCGCGGGCGCGGACGCGATCCTCTTCGACACCGCGGGCCGGCTGCAGATAGACGAGGGGCTCATCGACGAGGTCAAGCGCCTTGGCGCCGCGGCAGACCCTGACGAGGTGCTCCTCGTGGCGGACGGGGCGCTGGGCCAGGAGGCGGTCAACGTCGCCAAGGTCTTCCACGAGGCGCTCCCACTCACCGGGCTCGTCCTGACGAAGCTCGACGGCGACGCGCGTGGGGGCGCGGCCCTCTCGATAAAGACCATAACGGGAACCCCCATCAAGTTCGTCGGAACCGGGGAGAAGACCGACGACTTCGACGCCTTTTACCCCGACAGGCTCGCCTCGCGCATCCTCGGTATGGGCGACGTCGTCTCGCTGGTCGAGAAGGCGCAGGAATCGATCGATGGTGCCGAGGCGGAGCGGATGGCGCAGAAGATGCGCAAGGCCGACTTCAACCTTGAGGATTTCCTGGCGCAAATGCAGCAGGTGAAAAAGATGGGCTCGATGCAGAGCATCGTCGGCATGCTGCCGGGGATGAGCGGCGTCCGACTCGGCGACGACGCGGAGCTTCAGATGGCGCGGACCGAGGCGATCATCAGGTCCATGACGATACAGGAGCGCCGACGGCCGGAAGTGCTCAATGGAAGCCGCAGGCAGAGGATCGCGAAGGGGGCGGGCGTCAAGATCGCCGACGTCAACCAGCTCCTGAAGCAATTCCAGCAGATGCAGAAGATGATGCGCATGATGAAGGGCGGGAACCAGAAGAAGCTCATGCGCCAGATGGAGGCGATGAAGGGCAAGGGCGGGTTCCCGGGGATGTGAGCCCACGCGGCGTCCATTCCGCGCGGTTCCGGACGAATTGGACTCTGTGCGGGCACAGATGCTTACGAAATGATGCTTGCAGGCTTCCACTAAATCATCATTTCATACCATTTAAGTATGAGAATTACTGTCGATATTGAAGCTAATGAGTTGCGGAGAATCCAGAAGATTACCGGCCTGAAAAAGAAATCTCCGGCCGTGAGTCGAGCCCTCGCGCAGTTTCTCCGCCAGGAAGCCCGGCGTCGATTCCTGGAACGGGCCTTGACTGGGAAGACTGACTTTGCCCTGACCAATGAGCAATTGGAGGCGCGCGACGTCTATGAAGCTCGTTGACAGTTCCGCCTGGGTTGAATTTCTCCGGCGGAAAGGCAATTCGGCGGTCAAGCAGGAGGTTGCACGGCTTCTCGAAGCGGACTTGGCCGCCTATACTTGCCCAATTCGCTTTGAATTGTTGAGCGGTGTCAAAGCCGACGAAGAGGCCGACTTGGATGAAGCTTTTCGATTCAGCCACCATGTCCCTTTTGAAACGGACGATTGGCGGGAAGCGGCCCTCCTGGAACGCCAACTGCGGCGCGAAGGAGTGACGATCCCGCGCGACGATCTCTTCGTTGCAACCGTTGCCATTCGCACAGGCTTGGTGATTGCTTGCCGTGACGTGCATTTCGACCGCATTCGCCGTGTCGTGGGAGAACGACTCAGGGTTGACCAGGTGTAAGCAAAACGCCTGGCAGAATCGGCTGTTGCGAATTGGCACAGGCAGCGCACACACGTGCGCTCTCTGGTTCATCTGAAGCGGATGCGGGAGGCCGGTAAAATCCTCGACGTCCCGGTGCTTCACCACGTGGTGATCGGCTCCTCGATCGACGACCCCCTCGACAAGGGGTTCTATTCCCCCCGGGCGGTGCGGGGCTCCCGTGAGTTCTTCCAACTGCTTGCCAGATACTATGCCAGGGTGTGCCATCATAGCCATTCTTGCCTAGGGAGAGTCTCAACAAGGCAGCTTCCCCAAGCACTTGGCTGACAATGGCCTCACCTATGTTCCAGCAGATGCAGAAGATGATGCGCATGATGAAGGGCGGAAACCAGAAGAAGCTCATGCGCCAGATGGAGGCCATGAAGGGGCGGGGTGGGTTCCCGGGGATGTAGGTTCTTAAATCGTTATCTGTAAACAAGTAACGTCATCATGGATTGTGCATTGATTTCGGATTTCGGTTGCATGAGTCCGTCTTCGAACTCTCTTGAGTCCGAAATGAGGATTCGGCGGGGTCAGCGG
>DATNHT010000102.1:0-9426 GCA_035604815.1 Opitutaceae bacterium | reverse complement strand
CTGACGCCGCGGCCGGCCGCGCGGATCATCGTGTCGATCCAGTCCCAGTTGACGGCCTGCTCCGGGAACAGCCCCGTGTGCTTGAAGGAGGTCGGCCGGATCTTGAACGTGAGGCCAAGGGCGTCGTAGCGGATCTCCCAGTGCTCGGGCAGGGGCCTGCGGAACTCCCGACGCCCGCCTCCGGCCTCGCCCCGGTGATAGAAGCCGTCCCAATGCTCCCAGCGCGCGCCCGGCTCCATTCCCCGCCTGGGCCAGAGAACCTGCGGGTCGGGGCGCACCAGGGTGTACGGGCCCCAGCGCTCCTGCTTCATCCCGTCCCCGCAGTCGACGAGCTGGTAGTCGCGCCATCGGTCGGCGACGAGGAGCGGGGGTCGTTGGACGGCGAGGGACATCGGGTCGCGTTCGCCCCGAGGCAATCGCCGGCCGCCCCGCATGTAAAGACGCGAGCGGCCCGCCGCGAGGCACCCCGGGGAAAGAGGCAAAAAATTTGAACTCGGCGATTGACCTGCTGTCGCACAGCCAATCAGATCTTCGCTCCCCATCAGCACTCGAAACGCAAAAGAAATGACGGACGTGAACCACCACAGGAACCCTGCCAACATCCTGCGAATCGGCGCCTGCCTCGCCGCATTCTGGGCCAGCTGCCTCTCCGCCGACGTCGTCGAGACCACAGACGGCGCCCGCATCGTCGGAAGGGTCACGAAGATCCACGGCGGCGTCGTCACGGTCAACACCGCGTACGCGGGCGAGATCAATCTGAAGCAGGCCCTGGTCAGCTCGATAACGACCGACCACCCGGTCGCGGTCAAGGTCACGGACGGCACGCGGATCATCGGGATGGTGTCGCCGGACAAGGAGGGCGGCCTGAAGGTCGCTAGCCCCACCAGCTCGATCGTCACGCCGCTGGACAAGGTCGTGGAATGCTGGGCGGCCGGCGAGGAGGACCCCGACGTCGTGGCCCTGCGGCGCAAGTGGAGCTACGAGGCGGGCGTGGACATAAACGGAACAAGGGGGACCCGCACGCAGACCGGGGAGGCGTTGAGCTACCGCGCGAAGCTCGCGGGCCCCGACGACACCTTCAAGTACTATGCGGCCTACAACCGGCAGGAGGCCGACAGCCAGGTCTCGGCCGACCAGTTCAAGGCGGGAGTCGACTACGCCGACAACTTCACGCCGCATGCGTCCTGGTACGCGCGCGACGAGGGCGGCTTCGACCGGGTCATCGACGTCAAGCTCTACGATGTAGCCGCCGCCGGCTTCGGCTACGACTTCATCAAGCAGAAGGACCAGACATTCACCGGTCGGGCGGGCCTATCGTACCGCTACGACGAGTACTCCGCCCCTGACACGCCCGGCCTGAGCTCGGCCGGGGCCGACTTCGAGCTCGAGTACTCCAGGAATATCGGGAAGGCGCACCTGCACGAGAAGGTCGCCTTCGTGCCGGCTTTCCAGGACCTGGGCAACTACATCGCCGCTAATGAGTTCTCATACGAGATTCCGATCACCAAGTCGCTGTGGAAGCTGAGCATGGGCATGGAGAACAACTACAGCGGCAGGCCCGCCGATGACGTCGAGAAGCTCGAGACAGTCTATTTCACGCGGCTGGTGCTCAGCTGGGGCGAGGGCCAGCCGGTGCACTGAGCGCGGTCAGGTCCCGTAGAGCCGGTCCCCGAAGTCGCCAAGGCCGGGAAGGATGTACTTTCGCGGGTTGAGCGCCCGGTCGACCACGCCGACGTGGATCGAGGCGTCGGGGTGGCGTTTCGACACCTCGGCAACGCCCTCGGGGGCCGCTATGATGCAGACCAGCCGGGGCGCGGTGCCCCCGTTCTGCTTCACGGCGTCGATCGCCTGGACGGCCGAGCCGCCGGTCGCGAGCATCGGGTCGACGACAAGGACGCGCCTGCCGGCGAGCGCGGGGAGCTTGCAATAGTAGGTGCGGGCGACCGCCGTCACGTGGTCGCGCTCCAGCCCGACGTAGCCCACGCTCACGTCGGGGAAGATGTCCAGGAACGGCTGCACCATCGAGACCCCGGCGCGGAGGATCGCGACGACGACGATGGGCTGGTGCGCAAGCACCCGGCCCGTGGCGGGCTCGAGCGGGGTCTCGACCGCCTTCGGCTCGGTCGCCAGGTCGCGCGTCGCGTCGATCGCGAGCATGAGCGTGAGCTGGTAGGCGAGAGTCCGGAACGTCGCCGGCTTCGTCGTCCTGTCGCGCAGGTGCGTGATGATGTGTTCCGCCAGGGGGTGCTCGAGGACGCGCAGCATGGGATTCAAAGGAGGTCCCTCTGGACCTTGCGCTCGAGGTGACGCTCGAATTCCCGGCGCAGCGGCTTTTCCTTGCCGCGCAGCCCGGGCATCAGCGGGATCCAGTTGTAGACCTCCTCGCGCAGGTGCCTCGGCATCACCGGCTCGATCTCCTGCACGCGGTCGAGCGCCCGCACCACCACGGCCGCGACCTCGTCGCACATGCGCTGGGCGTCGGCCGAGCTGTGCTGGCCCGCGAGGCGGATCACCTCGTCAATCCTGCGCTGGCGCTTCCTGAAGATCGCCTTGTAGGCGGCGAGCCCGTCGAGGGCGACGACCACCGTGCGCGGGAAATAGTTCACCATCGGGTTCCACTGCGACGAGCGCTCGCCGGCCCCCCGCCGGTCGCTGCGCAGGACGACGGACGGGATGTCGGCGAACTTCGCGAACATGAACTCGGCCACGGTCCCGCTGTCGAGGTCGGGCCCGTCGAAGCTGAAGAGCGCCAGGTCGCACTCCACGAGCGCGCGGATGTGGTGGTCGCGGATCGAGCGCGCGGCCGTCCCGCGCGGATCGAAGTCCTGGGGAAGCGCGCAGAGGTACCTGCCGTGCGACTTCTCGTAGATGGCCTCGGCGAGATAGGCGTTCCCGATGATGTGCTTGAGGTTGAAGAGCTCTCCGCCGAAAAAGACGTTGAGACTGCGCTTCTTTTTCTTCATGGGCGCCCGGGCCCACACTAAACCGCGAAGCGGTCCCCCGGACAATTCAATTCATTCGGACGCGCCATGGGTCACGGGACCAGCTCGAGCGTGTGCTGCGCGGGACCGGGCAGGAACGGCGTGGGGTCCCCGCGGGCCCAGGCCTCGTGGCCCGCGCTGAAATACGGCGAGAGCGGGTTGGCGCTCTGGCCGCCCGGCATGTGGAATATTCCATCGGCCTCGCGTCCCGGCGAGACGGCGAAGCGCTCGCTGGCCCCGTCCGAGGGCTCCTGGACGCGCGGCATGTGCGAATCCCCGGGCAGGGGTTCGGCGGGCATCCTGAGCCAGTAGGCCGCCCATCGCGGCAGGAATTGTGCAAACGGGTGCTCGATCCGCGCCGTGTTGCGCTGGCCCCAGGTGGCGCTCCGCGGGTCGACTCCCTGCTTTTCGAAGGACGCCGACACGTCGTCCGCGGCGGCGGCAAGCAGGTCGTCCCAGGTGCGGAAGGCGGGGTCCAGAAGATGGGCGGGCCGCTGCCCGATGATCGCCTCGAGCGGCTCCTCGTAGTTCAGCCTCGACCACGAAAAGTCCGCATCCCGGCCGACGCACGGCGCGAAGACCGGGTCGAAGACACGGTGGGCGACCGCAAGCCGGAACGCGCGGACGATCCGGTAGCTGACGGAATCGACGTCCGCCCGGCCCTCCCATTTCTGGACGGCCTGAAGGAGCCGGGCGCGCGACGGCCTCCGTGCGACGACGTCGGGCCGGAGGGTCCCGAGGAGCACGCCGTGCCAGGTTCCCATCATGACCGCGCGGTCGTCCAGCTGGATGGCGAGCAGGTCCCTCGGCTCGATCGGCCTTGCTGCGCGGATCAGCGCGTCGAGGTCATCTCGGATCTGGCTCGCGCGGGCGGCAATGTCGTAGCCCGAATCGCCCAGGGCCGCGAGGGAGCGTCCGCCGACCGTCCGGTTGTTGGCCGTCCAGAGTCGCCCGCCCTCGGGCGAAACGATGGCGGGGACGTCCGCGGAAGCGAGGTAGCCGTCCCACCTGCGGTCCCCGTAGATGAAGGTGATCGGGAGCCGGCCGTCATACCCGACCCTCCTCGGAAGCAGGCCTGCGATCGTCCACGCGATCTGGCCCGACGAGTCGGCGACGACGACATTCTGCGCGGGGATCCCCATGCGGTGCGCGACGGCGACCGCGGCGCGGACGTCCGGCGCATCCTCGAGGTCCATGATGTCGAAATTGGTGGCGGCAGGGTCGTCCTCCGTCCAGCGGTAGGCGAACAGGCGCCCCCTGGGCGCCTCGCCGACTACGGGGCCCCAGACCGTCCATGAATACGCCACCGTGACGGGCCCCGAACCCCTGACGCCTATCGTCTCCGTCCGCCTTTCGAAGGGAAGCAGGCCGGCCCCGGGAGGGCCGTGGTACAGGTCGGGCGAGACGCTCGGGTCGACGAGCACGATATCCCCGGTTCCTCCGTTGGAATTCGTGAACCCCCAGGCGATCCGGCCGGTGCTGCCGGCGACCAGGGCCGGCGCCCCGGGCAGCGTGACGCCGGTCTCGCCGTGCCCGGGCCAGCTGAGGGACATGCGGTACCAGACGTTCGGGACGCCAAGGTGCAGGTGCATGTCGTTCGCCACGATCGCGCAACCCCCCTTCCCGTGGGCGCCCGACACCGCAAAGTTGTTCGAGCCGGGCGTCTCGCGATCGCTCCAGGCCCCGCCGCCGGGGACCGCGGCGCGCGCCGTTGCCGCCCCGCCCGCGGGTTGCCCCCTGCGCAGGTCCACCTCCGAGGCGGGCGGGAGCGGCGCCCCACGCGAGGAGCTTCCGTCGAGCGGCGCGTCGCCGGGAACCGAAAGGGGCGCAAAGAAGGCGAGCGATGCGGGGCCGAGCTCGTCGCGAATCGCCGCGAGCATGCGCACGTAACGCCCGGTGCCGTCCTGCAGGTCGAGCGTCATCGCAAACGTTACGAGGGCGCTGTCCTCGGGCTGCCAGGGCCGGGGCTCCGCCCGAAGGACGATGTACTCCCAGGGCTTGGAGCCAAGGGCCGCGAGACCGGCGTTCACGCCCTGGGCGTAGGCCTCGAGGATCTCGCGGCGGGCCGGGCTCGTGCGCGCAACGACCTCGCGCGCGAGCCGGCGGAAGCCGTGCATCCGCGCCGCCCTGTCCAGGGGCAGCGCCGCCCCGCCGAAGAGCTCAGCAAGCTCGCCCGCGCCGCGGCGCCTGAGAAGGTCCATCTGGAAGAACCTGTCCTGGGCGTGCAGCCAGCCGGTCGCGCGCGCGACGTCGACCCGGCTGGAACCGTCCACCTTCGGCACCCCAAGCGCGTCGCGCGAGACCCGGACGGGGGCGCCGAGGCCCGGGAGCGGCGAGACTCCGTCGAGCCTCGGGAGGCCGGCGGCCATGCGGCCGCGCAGCCAGAAGCCGGCGGCCGCGGCGGCCACGGCCAGGGCGGCGCACAGCAGGACCGCCGCGGCGAGGATTCTCCTCATTGAGGACCCTGCCGTCATCAGAGGCCGAACACGTCCCGTATCCTGGAGATTAATACCGGCGGCGCCTGGGCGGCGTCGAGGGTGAGCGCGTCCATCGGCTCCTCAAGGGCCTCGAACTGGGACCGGAGCAGCGGCTCCTTCATGAAATGGTTGGTGCGGCCGCCCAGGCGGCCCCTGATCAGGGACATCTCGCCGCGCAGGTGGACGTACCGCCTGTACGCCGGGTCGGGCGTGAGCTCGGTGCGGAACGCCGCCCTCAGGGCCGAGCACGCGACGACGGTCTTCGCGCCCCGGGCGGCGCGCGACTCGATGTCCGCGCGGATCGCCGCCAGCCAGGGCGCCCGGTCGGAGTCCTCCAGCGGGATGCCTGCGGACATCTTGGCGATGTTCGGGGGGGGATGGAGCGTGTCGGAGTCCCGGAACTCCCAGCCCAGCGCTTCGGAGAGACCGAGCCCCACGGTCGTCTTGCCGCAACCGGCGACCCCCATCAGGATGATGACCGAAAGCGGATGGGGCTCCCACGAGCGGGTCCCGCCGGCTGGGCGGCCCTCGTCGAGGTCTATGAATTCGCAGAAGGTCTCCGGCCGGATGTCGGCGAGCCCGTGCTTCGCCGCGGTTTCGCGAAGCGGGTCGCTCCTGTCGTCCCTCCACCCGAGCTTCGTGAGGAACCTGTTCCAGACCACGCACTCCTCGTCGCTTCGCGCCGCCCCGCTCGCGTGCGCCCAGGAGAGGATCTCCTCGTCGCAGCCCCCCTGCAGCACCCGCGCGCGCAATCGCGCGTAATCGACACCGAGGAAGCGGCAGCACCGGGCGTCGAACACCTGCGGCCTGGGCTCTCCCAGGTTGGCCTGATATTCGGGCGGGAGGGCGCCCCGTGCCTGGAGCCTGATCTTGTCGACCATCCGGCCGAAATGGACAACGCGCCCGACCTTGGCGTGGGGGCTCCTGAGGCCGATTATGCGGGGCATGGCGCTGGAACGGGAACCGCTAGTCCCGCAAGAGGTAGACCAGGGTGCACAGCGCCGCGAAGACGACGGTCGGCGCGATCACCCAGAGGGAGCTCACCGGCACGTGGTAATGGCCGAAGAGCCAGACGACCGCGACGCACTTTAGCGCGATGACGGCCCAGCAGATCGCGATCACGCGCTCGACCCGCAGGTTCCTCGGCGCCCGCTCCCTCACGCTGACCGCCCGAACAAAGCCCCGCTCGTAGTCGACGGGCGGCCGGCGGTTGATGAGGCGCACGAGATCGGCGAACATGGCGGGGATTCCCGGCAACCGTAGACTCGAAGGGCGCAGGTTTCAAATTCCGGGACGGGGTTCCCGCGTCCCGGCCGACGGCGCCCGACCGTAGAGTGCGGCAAGCTCGGCCAGGTACGGCGCCGTGTTCCCCTCGGCGAGGCGCCCGAGGTCCCCGTCGGCAAGCCTCCAGCGCCAGTTGCCCTCCGGCTTTCCCGGCGAATTGAACCGCGCCTCCGAGCCCAGGCTGAGGATGTCCTGCGCGGGGATTATTGCGATCCTGCTCACGGCCGCGTAGGCGGCGCGGATGAGGTCCCAGCCGATCTCGCCCCCGCCGACGCGCAGGTAGCGCCGGGCGTGGTCCCTGGCAGCTGCGCCGGCGGCCGCGTACCAGCCGAGCGCCGTGTCGTTGTCGTGGGTCCCCGGGTAGACGACCCCGTTTGCGCGCAGGTTGTGCGGCAGGTACGCGTTTGACGCGTCGCCGCCAAACGCGAACTGCAGGACCGCCATCCCCGGGAGCCCGGTGTCGCGCAGCAGCTCCTCCACCGAGGGGGTCAGCTGGCCGAGATCCTCGGCTATGATCCTCGCCTGCGGGAACGCCCGGCTGACGGCGCGGAAGAAATCCAGGCCGGGGCCCCGCCGCCATTCGCCCGACCGCGCGTTCACGGCGGGAAGAGGGATCCGCCAATACGTGTCGAATCCGCGGAAGTGGTCGATCCTCACGACGTCGTACATGCCGAACGAGGCCCGAAGGCGCTCCTTCCACCACCCGTAGCCGTCCGCCGAGTGGACCGCCCACTGGTACAGCGGATTGCCCCAGAGCTGGCCGTCCTCGGAAAAGTAGTCGGGGGGCACGCCCGCGACGGCGATCGGGCGGCCGTCCCGTCCGAGCTCGAAGAGCCCGGGGAAGACCCATGCGTCCGCCGAGTCCGCGGCGACGAAGATCGGGATGTCGCCGATGATCCCGATCCCGCGCCGGGCGGCCTCCGCCCTGATGCGGCGCCATTGAATGAAGAACACGTATTGGTAGAACTGATGGGCGTCAGCCTCGTCGCCGAGCTGCCTGCGCAGGGCCGCCGGCAGCGCGGCGAACCCACGTGCGCCCTGGGGCCATTCCCACCAGGCGCGACCCCCGAAATGATCCTTGAGCGCGCGGAACCAGGCATAGGGCTCAAGCCACGAGGCCTGGGCCGCCTTGAAGTCCGCCAGTCCCTCGGAGCCGAGGGCGGGGGAGCCCGCGAGCCTGTGGCGGCCGGCCGCGCGCCGCAGCAGCGGCATCTTGAGCTCGAAGAGCGCGGCGAAGTCGACCGCGCCGGCCCCTTTCGAGGCCAGGGGAGCGGTTTCGCCGTCGTTTAGCAGGCCGGCGGCGACAAGGTCCTGCAGGTCGATGAGGTACGGGTTGCCCGCGAATGCGGAAAAGCACTGGTAGGGGGAATCACCGTAGCCCGTGGGCCCGAGCGGGCAGACCTGCCACCATGTCATCCCCGCAGCTTGGAGGAACTCGAGGAAACGAAGCGCCGTCCCGCCAAGCGTGCCGACGCCCTGGCCTCCCGGGAGGCTCGTCGGATGAAGCAGGACGCCGGCCGATCTCGAGGAAAGCCAGTTGAACAGGGGCTCGTGCATGGGCGGTCGCGGCGTCATCGCCCTCCATCTTGGCGCGGCGCCCGCCGGGGCGAAGCCCAAAAAGGGGGCGCCCCGGCGGCCCGGCCGCGCGACCGGCAGCAAATGGGCCTTTCGCGGTGGAAAAGCGCACCTTTTTGGGGTACCGTGCGTCGAGCCCCGAGGCTTGTATGATTTGGAATCACCCCGTTTCTGACAGGCAGCAATGGAGAAGAGACCGACTATGAAAACGATACGCCTGCTCTCATCGATGCTCGGTTTGGTCGCCGCCGGCGCGCTCCACGGAGGCGCCAATCCCGCCTCCCGGACGGAGGTCGTCTTCGACCACCCGGAAAAGTTCGCCGACGTCAAGGACTCCTATGTCCCGACCGAGAAGGGACAGAACTTCATCCTGGCGACGATCCGGGACTTCCTTGTCCACCGGGCGGACTCGTTGCTCCCAAAGGGATACAATCTGAAGATCACCTTCACCGACATCCACCTCGCCGGACAATTCGAGCCGTGGCACGGCGTGCAATACGACGACGTGCGCTTCATCAGGGACATATACCCGCCGGAGTTCAAGTTCACCTACAGCGTGACGGATCCGTCCGGGAAGGTTGTCAGGGAGGGCTCGGAGGATATCCGCGACCTGGCCTTCCAGTGGAGGGTCACCCTCGACAGCTGGGATCCCCTGCGCTACGAGAAGGACATTCTGGACGAATGGGCCCGTTCAAAGCTGAGGAATCTCGCAAAGGCCTGACCCCGAAGAAGGCGACGATTTGGGCTTGCGCCCCGGTCGCATGCGTGCAGGGTAGGATGCATCGTTAGAGATAGCGTTTTGGTGACAGCTTCTGGTGAGTCGTTGGCTGAGCGGTTTGCTCAAGTGATGATTTCGAAACCCGACGGTGGGAACGGACTGGCAGCGGACGGTGGCTCTACGAACATCACATCATGAGCAATTCCAAACTATACGTTGGAAACCTCTCGTTCAAAACAACCGAAGACGAGCTGCGCACGCACTTCGGCCAGTTCGGATCCGTCACCGACGTTTACGTCGCCATGGACAAGATGACGGGCCGCCCGCGCGGCTTCGCCTTCGTCACCATGGGAACGGCTGAAGAGGCCAAGGTTGCAGCCGAGAAGGTCAA
>DATNHT010000101.1:0-3045 GCA_035604815.1 Opitutaceae bacterium | reverse complement strand
CGGGCCCGGCGTGACGGCCTCATGCAAGAAGCACGGGGGCTTCTATCTAGGAAGTGTCGGCGGGCCCGCCGCGATCCTCGCTAAGGAGAACATCACGAAGGTGGAGGTGCTCGAGTACCCCGAGCTGGGCATGGAAGCCGTGTGGAAGATCGAGGTCAGGGATTTCCCCGCGTTCATCCTCGTCGACGACAAGGGCAACGATTTCTTCGCCAACGGATGCGCGGCCTGCCTGCCGCCCTCACAGGCCGGTCAGGTCAAAACCTGAACTCGAGGGACATCCCGCCCGCTCCGTACCGATCCATCGACTCGTACATCCTGTCGTACGAGGCCTTCTGTTTCAGCCGGTCGCTCGCAAACGCACGGGCGCCGGAGGAGGAATAGGTCGGCAGCGCCGGCGCGAGCAGCCTCTCCAGGCGCTCCCCGGCCGGATCCATCTGCGTCAGGGGCTCGGCAGCCGGCTGGTGCACGGATGCAACCGATGCCTCAAACTCCCGGTCCGAGCCAAAAACCCCGCCTTTCGCGAGGTCCGGACCCGTCGCCCGAAAATCGACAAGGGCGATCTCAATCCCGTCCACAAACGGCGTCCTGGAGGCGGACTCCGTCTGGGAGGCCACAGGCGCCTTCGTCAAATGGGACGCGTTTGAAACGACCAACGCCTGCGGCGGCGGGGCGCGATCGGGGGCGCCGATCTCGACCTTCGCGCTGAGCAGGACCGAGGCGGAGGCAACCTGCACGCGCGGAACCGGAGCACGGGCGGCCGCGGTCGGCCCGGCCGTTCCGACGGGAACCGCGTGCCCGGTCAAAGAGAGGCCTCCCTCATAATGCACTCCTGCCCAAGCCAGGGCGAGCGCCGCAGTCGCCCCGAAGGGAAGGCGGTTGCGATAGACGACGGCGAAGACCCTCGAGGCTCCGTCCCACCACGGACGCCTGACGACGATGGCGGCCAGCTGCTTCGCACGGATCTCGGACTCGAACCTCGACCAAAACTCCGGAGGCGGGCGCTCCGCCCTCTTGATCCGAAGCAGATCCTCAACAGTGATCTTTCGGTCGGAACGGTTCATCGGCGCAGATAGGGTTGGAGCTCGGCTTGAAGCAACTGTTTTGCATAATGAAGCCTGGACCGCACCGTTCCTACCGAGCAGTCCATCACTTCAGCGATCTCCTGGTGGCTGAGTCCGTCAATTTCGAATAAAGTCACCACAGTGCGATGATTGATAGACAGTTTTAGCATCGCATCGTTCAATTTTTCCTGAAGTTCACGCACGAACGCCTCCCGCCCGGCGCCCGTCTTGTCGGTCAGGGCGTCCACCAGCTCGCGGGAAACCGGATCGTCCTCGCCTATGGACTCCAGGCTGGAAAAGGACCTAAGCCGGTTCTTCCTCAGGTGGCTCAGGGTCGAATTGACCGCGATGCGGTAAAGCCACGTGAAGAACGACGACTGTCCCTGGAAGCGGTGGATCGACTGGAAGGCCTTGATGAAGGCGTCCTGGGCAAGGTCCGCGGCGTCCTCCCGGTTGGACGTCATGTTGTAGATGATGCCGAGCACCCGCTCCCGGTACTTGCCTATCAGGCGGTCGAAGGCGGCCACATCGCCAGCCTGCACCCTGCGCACGACCGCCAGGTCGGCATCCGCCTCGAGCTTGCGCTCCGGTGATGCTACGAGGGTCTTCTCGATGGCCTTGCTGGCGTTCATTCGGCGAGGATAGCGAATCCCCGCAAATGTCTCTTGGCAAATCGAATCGGATTCCGGGTCCCGCGGCGCTCATCGGGCCGCGAGGCGCACGGGGCCGTTCATCCAACCGGCCTCAGCGCGGCGACTTGCGCAAGGAGGACCGCGCCAAGCGCCAGAAGATGCGGCGTCGGTGAGTGGCCGGGCCATTCGGCAAGGGCCGCGCGCGCCGCGGAGACCTCTCCCCGGACGGAGGCCTCGACCGCATCGAAGACACCAAGGTCGAGCATCTGCTTCAGGCGGAGCGCGGGCTGGGCCGGCTGGCGGCCCCCGATCTCCCCCGACAGCGCCGCCCGCTCGAACGGCGGGAGCCGGTCCATGAGCGCAAACAGGGGAAGCGTGAACTTGCCGCTCGCAAGGTCGGTGCCGAGCGTCTTGCCGATCTTCTCCTCGCGCCCGAAGAAATCGGCGAGGTCGTCGTAGATCTGGTAGGCGATGCCGAGGTGCCGGCCAAAACGGTCCAAGGCGTCCACGTAGCCGTCCTCGGAGCCAGCCAGCCGGGCGCCCAGGTAGCACGACACGCGGAAGAGCTCGGCCGTCTTTAGGTCTATGATGCGCTGGTAGTCGGCCGGTGTCAGGTCGGTCGATCCGCGCCTCAGACTCTGCACAATCTCGCCCGCGCACACCCTGCGCGTCGACTCCGACACGGCGGCGCACACCTCTGTCGTCGGAAATTTGGTCGCCAGGTGGAGCGCGTGCGCAAATAGCGCGTCGCCGAGCAGGACCGCGGCTGTCGGGCCGAACTCGCGCATCGCCGTCTTGCGCCTCCGGCGCAGTTCGGCGGAGTCCATGATGTCGTCGTGGACAAGCGTCGCCAGATGGACGAGCTCGACCACGGCCGCCGCCCGGACATGGTCGGGGGAGACCGCATCGGGCTCCTTCCATCCGCTCAGGAACACAAGCGCGGGCCTGATCCGCTTGCCCGAGGTGTCGATGCAATAGTTCACCATGGCCCGGATCTCCGGCTCGAACGCGGCCAGTTGCCCCTGGAGGAACTGGTCGAGCGCCGCCATGTGCGGGGCGAGCATCGCAAACACACCCGCGAACGGGTGCGACGTGCCGGATGGCGAAATGACGGGGCTCGGGGTCCTGGTCATCGACCCACGGACCCTAGCCCGAAATCACGAAATCACCACCCAATTGTCGCGCCCGGCGAGGCTCCCCGCGGGATCAGGGAACCTCGTAGACCTCGACAAGGCCGACGCCCGTGGAGCCCCCGGCGCCGGACAGCTCCGCCGTGTAGTTTCCGGGGGGAAGGACGATGAGGATCGTCGAATCGGCGCTATTGTTGCCGAAGGCGAAGGCACCGGTATGTT
>DATNHT010000100.1:0-3063 GCA_035604815.1 Opitutaceae bacterium | reverse complement strand
GTTCCCAGACACGATCCGCGCCTCGGTCGGGTTCGAGCCCACGCACCCCTCGCTCGAGGCGCTCAAGGCCCGGCCCCTCGCGCGCCACAAGATTGTGGCTGACGCGGCGGCAATCCGTGCCTTCATCGAATCCCACGCCGTTTGACAGGCCGCCCCCCAATGCCCCCCGCCGAAATCAGGGTCTACGACACCACGCTCCGCGACGGAACGCAGGGCGAGGGGATCAGCTTTTCGGTCGCCGACAAGCTCCTGATCGCCGAGCGCCTGGACCAGTTCGGGGTCGATTACATCGAGGGGGGCTACCCCGGCTCAAACCCGCGGGACATCGCGTTCTTCGCTGAGGCGAGGAATCTTAAGCTAAGCCACGCCAGGCTCGCCGCCTTTGGGTCGACACGCAGGGCCGGATCGAAGGCCAGCACGGACCCGCAGCTGCGGACGCTCCTCGAGAGCGGGATGCCCGTCCTCACCCTGGTCGGCAAGACCTGGCTCCTGCACGTTAAGGAGATAATCAAGACGACGCCGGAAGAAAACCTCGCGATGATCGAGGACTCGATCCGCTACCTGGCCTCCCAGGGGCGCGAGGTCATCTACGACGCGGAGCACTTCTTCGACGGCTACGTCGACAACCCGGAGTACGCGATGCGCACGCTCGATGCGGCGGCCCGGGGGGGGGCGTCGAACCTGACCCTTTGCGAGACCAACGGCGGCAAGCTCGTTCCGGAGGTTCAGCAGATCACGGCGGCCGTCGTGAAGCGCTTCGGCGGCGGCCTGGTCGGCATCCACTGCCACAACGACAGCGGCCTGGGCGTCGCCGTCTCGCTGGCCGGGATCGATGCCGGAGCGACCCTGGTCCAGGGCACCATGAACGGCTACGGCGAGCGCGTCGGCAACGCCAACCTGGTCTCCATCATCCCCAACCTCGCGCTGAAGATGCGGCGCCGGGTGCGCTGCGGGTCGAACCTGGTCGAGCTGAGGGACCTGTCGCTCTTCTTCGACGAGCTCGCCAACCTCCGGCACGACCCCAAGGCGCCCTTCGTGGGCCGCTCGGCGTTCGCCCACAAGGGCGGCCTGCATGCGAACGCAGCGCAGAAGGTGGCGCGCAGCTACGAGCATATCGACCCGGCGCTCGTGGGCAACAGGACCCGCGTGCTTGTCTCCGACATGGCCGGGCGCAGCAGCCTCGTGCTCAAGGCGCGCGAATTCGGGGTGGAGCTCGACGAGAAGAGCCCGGAGCTTAAGGGGCTCGTCGAGGAGCTCAAGGACCGCGAGTTCCGCGGCTACGAATACGAGGCCGCGGACGCGTCGTTCAAGCTCCTCGTCTCCAGGATGCTGGGGCACCGCAAGGAGTTCTTCGCGGTCGACGGCTACCGCGTGAGCGTCGAGCGCCACGGCGGAGAGATCTGGTCCGAGGCCACGGTCCGCGTGAAGGTCGGCGGCGAGTCGGTCCACACCGTCGCCGAGTCCGCGGGCCCGATCGGCGCCCTGGACAAGGCCCTGCGCCTCGGCCTGGAGAAGACCTATCCGCAGCTGCGCGACATGAAGCTTCGCGACTACAAGGTGCGCATCGTCGAGGGCAACGAGGGCACCGGCTCGAAGACGCGCGTCCTCGTCGAGAGCGGCGACGGCCATTCGGTCTGGGGCACGGTGGGGGTGAGCGACAACATCATCGACGCCAGCTGGGAGGCCCTCCGCGAGGCCGTCGAGTACCGCCTGTCGATCACCGGCCGGCCCTGAAGACCGGCCGCCCCTTGGCTAGAGAAGGGGTGCGAGCAGGCGGCAGACGTCCTCGGCGACGTTCGAGAAGAAGTTCGTCTTCGCGGGAACGGGCGGGCCGCATTCACGCATCAGGGCGTAGACCCAGTCCCGGATCGCGGCGACCTCGGGCTTCGTGTAGATGAGCATGCCGATCTCGAAGTTGACGAAGAGGCTGCGCAGGTCGAAGTTCGGCGAGCCCACAAGCGCCACGCGGTCGTCGGCGACGATCGCCTTCGCATGGAGCATCCCTTCGTTGTAGAGGAGCAGGTGGCCTCCGGCCTTGATCAGCTCCCGGGTGTAGTTGCGCCGCGCGAAGTCGGTCACCGGGTGATTCGACTTGGCCGGGACAATAAGCGTCACGCTGCATCCCGCGCGCGCCTTGACGATCAGCGAGCGCAGAATCACCTCGTCGGGGATGAAATAGGGGGTGACGATCAGGATGCTGCGCTCCGTCTGCTGGATCATCGAGACGATGCCCTCGTAGAGCGGGTCGCCCGGCACGTCCGGGCCGCTCGCGACGACCTGCACCTCGCAATCGCCGCAGATGGGCGCCCCCCCGTGCTGGGCGTCGGTGCGGGCCGCCTCCGGGGGCTGGCGCGAGACGAAGCACCAGTCCGCGATGAAGACCTCGCCAAGCACGACCGCTCCCGGCCCCTCGACGATCGCCCCGAAGTCGCGCCAGCGCCTTGCGTACGGGGTCGGGCCCATGTACTCGCGAGCGATGTTTCGGCCGCCGATCATCGCGGCCGTGCCGTCAAAGATGGCGATCTTGCGGTGGTTTCTCAGGTTGGCCGAGCCGCGCGACGTGAACGGCATGACGGGCATGAACCGGCCGACCTCGCCGCCCGCCCTGCGGATCGGGTCCACGAAGCCGCGTGACGATATGGGGCAGCCCACGGCGTCAAGCAGCAGGCGCACCCTTATCCCCTCCCGGGCCCGCTGGGCGAGCAGCTCGACGATCCTGCGGCCTGTCGCGTCGCGGCTCAGGATGAACGTGGTGATGTGAATCGAGTGGCGGGCTGCCAGGATCCGGCGCTCCAGCTCGGCAAAGTCCTCCTCGCCCGTGAGCAGAAGGGTGACCCGGTTTCCTCCCACGGGGCCAAACCCGCCCGCAGCCGCCACCGTCTTGGCAACCGGAAGGTAGACGTCCTTCGACTCGGAGACGCAGATGGCCGGGAGCAAGGGAAGGAGCATCGACTTGTTCTTTGCCAGCCGGCGGAGCTTGCGCCCGCCGAGGAGAAGGTAGAGCGGCACCCCGAGCCAGGGGATGAACACGATCACGAGCAGCCAGGCAAACGTGTTGGCGGG
>DATNHT010000099.1:0-10021 GCA_035604815.1 Opitutaceae bacterium | reverse complement strand
CGCGCGGGCGGCCGCTCATCGAGCAGCGGTTGCGGATGCGGATCCTGGAGGAATTCTTGGGCAGTTTCTGGAGCTTCGTCTGCGCGGCGAAGAACTGCTCGTCGGTCGTCGCGGGGTTCGCGAGGACCGCCTTCAGCTCGGTGCGCACCTTGGCGTATTTCTCGACGAGCCGCTTGCGCTTCTCGTTGCGTTCAATTGCGGAGGTTTTCGGCATGGTTTCGGGTTCAGGCGGCGGTGGCTGTCTTGGTTTCAGTGCGGCGGAAAGGCATTCCGAGCATCCGGAGCAGGTCCCGGCCCTCGTCGTCGGTCCTGGCCGTGGTGACGATCGTGATGTCGAGCCCCATGCTCTTCTTCACGTTCTCGACGGTGATCTCCGGGAAGATGGTGAAGTCGGAGATCCCCAGGTTGTAGTTGCCCTGGCCGTCCAGCTTCGGCGAGACGCCTCGGAAGTCGCGGATGGTCGGCAGGGCGACGGCCAGGAGCCGGTAGAGGAACTCCCACATCGCGTTGCCCCGAAGCGTGACGTGGCAGCCGACGATCTGGTTCTCCTTCAGCTTGAAGTTCGAGATGGCCTTGCGGGTCTTGCTCAGGACCGGCTTCTGGCCCGCGATCAGGCTGAGGTCGCGCCGGATGTCGGCGATCTGGTTCTTGTCGGCCTCGGCGTCTATGCCCGTGTTGAGGCTTATCTTCTCGAGCCTCGGAACCTGGAGCTTGTTCCTGTAGCCGCGCAGCTTCACGAGCTCCGGGAATACCTGATCGGTGTAGAGTTTCTTGAGTGTGGGAGCGGTGCTCATGTTATGGCGCCTTCTTGCGCTTGCCCGAGTCGTAGACCGACTTGAGCATCAGGTTTGATATGTGGATTGAGCCCTCGCGCTCGACGATGGCGCCCTGGGGGTGCTCCTGGGACTTCTTCATGTGGCGCTTCATCATGGCGACGCCCTCGACGCGGGCGCGGGACTTCGCCGGGAGAACCTCGAGTATCTTCCCCTCCTTCCCCCGGTGGGAGCCGGAGATGACGACGACGGGGTCGCCGCGTTTGACGTGGAATCGTTGCATGGTCAGAGAACCTCCGGCGCGAGCGAGATGATCTTCATGAAGTTCTTCGCGCGCAGCTCGCGCGCGACCGGGCCGAAGATGCGGGTGCCCTTGGGGTTGCCGTCCGGACCGAGGATGACGATGGCATTGCTGTCGAAGCGCAGGTAGCTGCCGTCGGAGCGCCGGACGGGCGCCTTCGTGCGGACGACGACGGCCTTAGCGACCTCGCCCTTCTTCACGGTCGCGTCGGTCGTGCTCTCCTTGATGTGGACCGTGACGATGTCGCCGACTCCGGCGGTGTCGGTGTTCTGTCCCATGCGGCTGATCATGGCGGCCTTGCGGGCGCCGGTGTTGTCGGCAACCTCGAGAATGGAGCGCAGTTGGATCATTGCGGGACTTGGTTGAGGGGTTGGGTTGAAGGGTGCGGCCCTGTTCAGGCGCCGGCCGGGGCCTCGCTGGCGGCGGGGGCGCCCGCGCCGCTGCGGGTGGTCTTCGTCGGCACCGTCTCGGCGACGTCCTTTTCCGAGATGGCCTCGGCAGCCGCGCCCAGCGCGCTCTCGACGACCGAGATGATGCGCCAGCGCTTGAGCCTGCTCATGGGGCGCGTCTCCATGATCTCCACCTTGTCGCCGACCTTTGTCTCGTTCTTCTCGTCGTGGGCGTGGACGACGGTCTTGCGGTTGATGACCTTGTGGTAGAGCGGGTGCGGCGTCTTGTACGGGATCGTGACCTTGATGGACTTGTCGCCCGAACGGCTCGTGACGAAGCCGATGAGCGCCTTGCGCGTGTTGCGGGAATTGGGAGCGGCTGTGGACATGGCGTGGGTGCGTGCGTTTGGGCCCCGGGGCTCAGGTGGCGGCGGGTGCCGGGGCGTTCTTCTGGCGGCGGATGGTCTCGAGGCGGGCGATGTCCTTGCGGAACGCGCGCATCTCGTGGATCTTCTCGACCTGGCCCGTCTGCCTGCGCAGGCGCATCTGCAGGAGGGAATCGCGGGTTTCGCGGATCTTGGTCGTGATCTCCTCCAGTGAGAGCTCTCTGATTTCCTTGGGTGTCATGGTTGGCGGGTGTCCGGGTCGGCGCGTCAGACGGCGACGCCCTCGCGGACGATGAATCGGCAGCGGAAAGGCAGCTTGGCGTCGGCGAGGCGGAACGCCTCCTTGGCGACCCTCACGGGCACGCCCGCGAGCTCGAAGAGGACGGCCCCGGGCTTGATGACGGCCACGTAGAATTCAACCGGGCCCTTGCCCTGCCCCATGCGCACCTCGGCGGGCTTCTTCGTCACGGGTTTGTGGGGGAAGACGCGGATCCAGAGCTTGCCCTTGCGCTTCAGGTGGCGGGAGATCGTCACGCGGGCCGCCTCGATCTGCTGGCCGGTCATGGGGCCGCGGTTGAGCGACTGCAGCCCGAACTCGCCAAAGGCGAGCGTGTTGCCGCGCTTGGCATTGCCGGCGCGGGAGCCCTTCTGGGACTTGCGGTACTTGGTGCGTTCGGGGGCGAGGGCCATGGGAAGTGTCTCCTGATCAGCGTGTCGTGCCGGAAGCCGCCCTCAGGCGGCATCGGCCTCCTTCTTGCAGATCCAGCACTTGACGCCGATCTTGCCGTAGACGGTCTGGGCCTCAGAGAAGCCGTAGTCGATGTTCTCGCGCAGGGTGTGGAGCGGAACGCGGCCCTTGCGCTGCCATTCGCGGCGCGCGATGTCGGCGCCGCCGAGGCGGCCCGAGCACTGGATCTTGATGCCCTCGGCGCCCAGCGCCATCGCCATCTCGACGGCCTTCTTCATGGCCCGACGGAACGTGATGCGGCGCTCGAGCTGCAGGGCGACATTTTCGGCGACGAGCTGCGCCTCGATCTCGGGCTTCTTCACCTCCTGGATGTCCAGGAGGATCTCCTTGCCCGTCAGCTTCATCAGCTGGGCCTTGATGTTCTCGACCTCCTGGCCCTTGCGTCCTATGACGATGCCGGGGCGGGCGGTGTAGATCTTGACGCGGACGCGGCTGGAGGCGCGCTCGATGAAGATGCGCGGCACGGAGGCCTGCTTGAGCTTCTCCATCAGGGTCGAGCGGATCAGCTGGTCCTCGAGCAGGAGCTTGGGGAACTCCTTCTTGCTCGCGAACCAGCGGGACTGCCAGTCGCGGCGGACGGCGAGGCGGAAGCCGATAGGATTGGTTTTCTGGCCCATGGATTAGGCTGGGTTGGGGTTGCCGTCCGAAAGGACGATGCGGATGTGCGACATCTTCTTGCGGCGCGGCATCGCGGTTCCCTTGGCGCCGGCCTTGAAGCGTTTGAGGACGGGCCCGTTCTCGACCACGGCCCTCTTCACGGTCAGCGAGTCGGAGGCCAGGTTGTTGTTGTTCTCCGCATTCGCGATCGCGCTCTTCAGGGTCTTGGCGATCAGGCGCGCCGACTTGCGCGGGATGAGCGTCAGGTACTCGACGGCGTCGTTGGCCATGCGGCCCTGGATCGTGCGGGCCACCTCGCGCACCTTCTTCGGCGACATGCGGGCGTTTCGTGTGAGTGCTTGGACTTCCATGGTGCGGGACTCCTCAGATTTCCTTGCGGGTCATTCCGCCGTGCGCCTTGAAGACGCGGGTGGGAGCGAACTCGCCGAGCTTGTGGCCGACCATGTTCTCCGTGACGTACACGGGGAGGAACAGCTTGCCGTTGTGGACGTTGAAGGTGTGCCCGATGAAATCGGGGGTGATTGTCGAGCGGCGCGACCACGTCTGGATCGGTTTGCGCGCGCCGGCCTTGACCGCCTTCTCGATCTTCTCGAGCAGGTGGTAGTCGACGAAGAAGCCTTTCTTGATGGAGCGGGCCATGGTGCGGGGCGGAAGGGGTTACTTTTTGCCGCGCGGCGGGCGGCCGTTGTGGCGGACGAGGATGAAGTTGCTCGAGATGAGGGTGCGCCGGCGCGTCGGGAAGCCCTTGGCGAGCTGGCCCCACGGGGAGACGATCTGCTGGCGGCCGCCGCCGCCCTTCGACTTGCCCTGGCCGCCGCCGTTCGGGTGGTCGACGGGGTTCATCGCCACGCCGCGCACGCGCGGGCGGCGCCCGAGCCAGCGGTTGCGGCCGGCCTTGCCCAGCGAGGCGTTGGCCTGGTCGGCGTTTCCGATCACCCCGATGGTCGCGCGGCACTTGGCGTTCACCAGGCGGATCTCGCCGGAGGGCATCTTCAGCTGGGCGTTGCCCTGCTCGACGGCCACCAGCTCGATGCTGACCCCGGCCGACCGGCCCATCTGGGCGCCCCTGCCGGGCACCATCTCCACGCAGTGGACCCGGGTGGAGGGGGGTATGACGCTCAGCGGGAAGCTGTTGCCGACCGTGAAGTCATTCGTTGTCGCGGCGTTGGACGCGAAGACCCTGTCGCCCGGTTTCAGGCCCTCGGGGGCCGGGATGTAGCGCTTGAGGCCGTTCGTGTAGGCGAGCAGCGCGATGTGGGCGGAGCGGTTGGGATCGTACTCGATCGCCTCGACCTTCGCGGGAATGTCGAGGATGTCGCGCTTGAAGTCTATGATGCGGTACAGCTGCTTGTGGCCGCCGCCCATGCGCCGCGACGTGAGCCTGCCGTACACGTTTCGGCCGCCCGTCTTGTGCTTGGGTTCCGTCAGCTGGCGCTGGGGGCGCTTCTTTGAGAGGCCTGCGGGCTTGTTCAGCGAGGTGAACCGCTGCGAGGGCGTGAGGGGTCGGAAAAATTTGATGGGCATGGCTTTAGGTTCCTGTCTTTGGGGCGGCGCCTCAGAGCAGCTCGATCTTGTCGCCGTGCTTCAGGGTCACGATCGCCTTCTTGTAGTCGGAGGTCGTGCTGGGCTGGCCGGTGCGGCTCCGCTTGTTCTTTCCCCGGTAGTTCTGGGTGTTGACGCGCCGGACGGTAACCTTGAACGTGGCCTCCACGGCCTCGGCGATGGCGTGCTTGTTCGCATCCTTGAAAACCTCGAAGGTGTACTGCCCGAGCTCGGCGGACTGCTTGTTGGCCTTTTCAGTGAGAAGGAGGCCCTTGAGTACCCTGTCGGCGTTCATCAGTTCTTTCCTCCGTTTACGCGGGCGATGATGGCCTCGAGCGCCTTTGCGCTGACGATGATCTTGCGGTACTGCGAGAGGTCGAGGGTGTTCAGCTTCGCGGCCTCCTGGAGGGACACGCGCTCGAGGTTTCGGGCGGCGAGCCGGGTGCCGGCCGCGAAAGGGGCGTCGACCAGCAGGATCTTGCCCGTGGGCGCGATGCGCCCGACCAGCTGGTTGACGACCTTGGTCTTCGCGGGGGCCACCTCAAAATTCTCGATCACGGCGATCTCGCCCGCGCTGGCGCGGTCAAAGAGGGCCCGGCTGAAGGCGAGCGCCCTCACCTTCCCGTTGATCTTCTTGTCGTAGTCGCGCGGCTTGGGGCCGAACACGACGCCTCCGCCCGACCAGAGGGGCGAGCGGTTGGATCCGGCGCGGGCGCGGCCCGTGCCCTTCTGGCGCCAGGGCTTGCGGCCGCCTCCGCTCACCTCGGCGCGGGTCTTCGTCGAATGGGTGCCGAGGCGGTTGTTGGCGTTTATCGCGACGATGACCTCCTTGACGGCCTGGAGGCCCTTGTCGCCCTCGAAAGTGGGCAGTCCCGCGAAGTCCTCTTCGCGGCTCTTGGTGCCATCGGGGCTGAAGACGGTGAGTTTCATCGCTTGGGGATTAGGCTGTCTTCTGCTGCTGGCCCTTGATCGCGAGGCGGACGAGCACGTCGTCGCCGTTCGCCCCGGGGATGGCCCCCTTGACGAGAAGGAGGTTCTTTTCGGCGATCACCTTCACGACGCGCAGGTTCTGGATCGTGCGGCGCTCGCTGCCCATGTGCCCGGGCATCGACTGGTTCTTCCAGGAACGGCCGGGGGTCTGGCGCATGCCGATCGAGCCGATCCGCCGGTGGAACATCGAGCCGTGGGCGGCGGGGCCGCCGGCCACCCGGAAGCGCTTCACGACGCCCTGGAAGCCCTTGCCCTTGGAGACGCCGACCACGTCGACCAGCTGGCCCTCCTGGAACGCGGCGACGGTCACCACGTCGCCCACCTTGAGGGCCGGCGAGGCCGGCAGGCGGACCTCGGAGAGGACGCGCGGCGCATGGTCGATCCCGGCCTTCTTGGCATGGGCGAGCTCGGCCTTGCTGCTGTTCTTGTCCTTCTTGCTGGAGAAGCCGATCTGCACGGCGTTGTAGCCGTCGGCCTCGGCGGTCTTCACCTGCACCACGGGGCAGGGGCCGGCTTCAACCACGGTGACCGGGACCAGGACGTTTTGGGCGTCATAGACCTGGGTCATTCCGATTTTCTTGCCGAGAAGTGAGGAGATCATGGGCTAAGCGGTAGGTGGATGGGTTCCGTTTGGGACCTACATTAGAGGGGCCCGGCGGCGCGCCAGCGGCGCGCACGGGCTACTGCTAACTGTGGACGTTAGACGTTGATGGTGATGTCGACGCCCGAGGGCAGGTTCAGTTTCTTGAGCTCGTCCACCGTCTGCGCGGTGGGCTCGATGATGTCGATGAGGCGCTTGTGCGTGCGGGTCTCGAACTGCTCCATCGACTTCTTGTCGACGTGCGGCGAACGGTTGACCGAAAGCTTCTCTATACGCGTCGGCAGGGGGATCGGGCCGGAGACGCGGGCGCCGGAACGCTTCGCCGTCTCGACAATGTCCTGGGCCGACTGGTCGATCACGCGGTAGTCGAAGCCCTGGAGCTTGATGCGAATGCGTTGGCCTTTCATGGCTTAATAAGGGACGGGGGTTAGGTGCGGGCCGGTGCCTTCGAGGTGGTCTCGACGATCTTCTGCAGCAGCGCATTCGGGACCTGCTGGAAATGGGACGGCGTGACCGAGGCGCTGGCCCGCCCCTTGGAGAGCGAGCGGATGTCCGTCACGTAGCCGAAGAGGGTCTCAAGGGGGACCGTGGCGGCGATGATGCAGGCGCCGGCCTTGTTCTCGATGCCGTGGATCGTGCCGCGGCGGCGGTTGATGTCGCCGATCAGATCCCCCTGGTATTCCTCCGGAGTGGTCACCTCGACGCCCATGATCGGCTCGAGCAGGATCGGGTTGGCCTTCTTCATCGCGTCCTTGAACGCGAAGATCCCGGCCATCTTGAACGCGAGCTCCGAGGAGTCGACCGCGTGGAACGACCCGTCGACGATGCGCACGATCACGTCGACGACCGGATGGCCCGCGACGACGCCGTTGTTCGCGCCCTCCATGATGCCGTCGATCGTCGGCTTGATGAACTCCTTGGGGATGCTGCCGCCGACCGTCTCGTTGAGGACCTCGATGCCCTTGCCCTTGCCGTTCGGCTCGAGCTTGACGACGACGTGGCCGTACTGGCCCTTGCCGCCAGACTGGCGGATGAACTTGCCCTCGCCCTCGGCGGAGCCGCTCACCGTCTCGCGGTAGGCGATCTGGGGCTTGCCGGAGGTGGCCTCGACCTTGAACTCGCGCTTCATCCGGTCGAGGATGATCTCAAGGTGGAGCTCGCCCATGCCGGACAGGATGACCTGGCCCGTGTCCTGGTCGGTCTTGACCCGCAGCGTCGGGTCCTCGGCGACCAGGCGCTGGATCGCGGTGCCCATCTTCTCCTGGTCGGACTTCGAGTTGGGCTCGATCGACATCGAGATGACGGGCTCGGGGAACGACGGCGGCTCGAGGCGGATGTCGAAGTCCTCGTCGCAGAGCGTGTCGCCGGTGATGACGTCCTTCACCCCGACCAGCGCGCAGATGTCGCCCGAGTACGCGACGTCGATGTCCTCGCGGTCGATCGCGCGCATGAGCCCGAGGCGCGACACGCGCTCGCGGCGCCGGGTACGCGGGTTGTAGAGCATCATTCCCTTGGTCACCTGGCCCGTGTAGACCCGGTAGAACACCAGCTTCCCGAAATACGGGTCGCTCCAGAGCTTGAAGACGAGCCCGGCGACCTTGCCATTGTCGTCGACGGCCGCCTCGACCGCGTTCCCGTCGCTGTCCTTGCCCGCCATCGGGGGCACGTCGATCGGGCTCGGCAGGTAGTTCACCACGCAGTCCAGGAGGCGCTGGATGCCCTTCTTCTTGAAGGCGGAGCCCGGGACGACGCCGAAGAACTTGAGGGAGATGGTGGCCCTGCGGATGGCGAGGGTCAGGTGCTCCTCGTCGATCACGTGCCCGTGGACGTACTTCTCGGCGAGTATGTCGTCAAAATCCGCCACCGCCTCGACCAGCTTCTCGCGGTACACCGTCGCCTCGGCCAGCATCTCCGCCGGTATCGGGGCGGTCTGCGGCTCCAGGCCGAGCGGGTCCTTGGTGTCGTCGAAGATGTAGGCGATCATGTGGACCAGGTCGATCACGCCCCTGAAGTCCTCCTCGGCCCCGATCGGCAGGAAGAGGGCGTGCGCGTTGCCCTTGAGCTTCGTGCGGATGTCGTCGATCGCCTTGTGAAAGTCGGCGCCGACGCGGTCCATCTTGTTGATGAATGCGAGCCGCGGCACGCTGTACTTATTCGCCTGCCGCCAGACGGTCTCGGACTGGGGCTGGACGCCGGCGACCGCGTCGAAGACGGCGATCGCGCCGTCGAGCACGCGCAGCGAGCGCTCCACCTCGGCCGTAAAGTCGACGTGGCCCGGGGTGTCGATGATGTTGATGCGCTGCTCGATCCCCTTCCACGGGCCGCACGAGGCGTTCCAGGCGCAGGAGATGGCCGCGGCCGTGATCGTGATCCCGCGCTCGCGCTCTTGCTCCATCCAGTCGGTGACGGTCGTGCCGTCGTGGACTTCGCCCATCTTGTGGACGGCGCCCGAGTAGAAGAGGATGCGCTCGGTCGTGGTCGTCTTGCCGGCGTCGATGTGGGCGGCAATGCCGATGTTGCGCGTCCACTCCAGCGGGAACGGGCGGTCGGGCGAATTCTGCGGCGAGATCTTCGACTTGTCTGTGACGACGCTGATGGAAGGTGCGGCTACGGCGGGCATGGGAGGCTCCGGGATGCTACCAGCGCAGGTGGGCGAAGGCGCGGTTCGCCTGCGCCATCTTGTGGGTGTCTTCCTTCTTCTTCACCACCGAGCCCGTGTTGTTGTAGGCGTCGATGATCTCGGCCGCGAGGGCGTCGCGCATGGTGATGCCCTTCCTGGAACCCGCGGCGTCCACGATCCAGCGGATCGCGAGGCTCTCCTGGCGCTCAAATGAGATCTCGATCGGGACCTGGTAGGTCGCACCGCCGACGCGGCGGCTCTTGACCTCGAGCCTGGGGCGGGCGTTCTCGAGCGCCCCGAGGAGCAGGTCCACCGGGTCGCCCTTCTCGAGCTTCGCGGACACCTTCTCGAAGGCCCCGTACACGATGCGCTGGGCAAGGTTCTTCTTGCCGCACTTCATGATGACGTTCACCAGGTGCGCGACAAGCGGGCTCTTGTACCGGATGTCGGGGGCGACGTTGCGTTTCTCGGCTCTGTGGCGGCGTGACATGGTCTAGGTTCCCCTCCCGATCACTTCTTGGCTTCCTTCGGACGCTTGACGCCGTACTTCGAGCGGCTGCGGCGCCGCTTCTCGACGCCCGTCGCGTCGAGGGTGCCCCGGACAATGTGATAGCGCACGCCGGGAAGGTCCTTAACGCGGCCCCCCCGGACGAGGACGATCGAGTGCTCCTGGAGGTTGTGCCCCTCGTCGGGGATGTACGAGATGACCTCGTTGCCGTTCGTGAGCCTGACCTTGGCGACCTTCCGGATGGCCGAATTCGGCTTCTTCGGCGTGCGGGTCATGACCTGCACGCACACGCCGCGGCGGAAAGGATTGCCTTCCAAAGCCGGGGATTTCGACTTTGCGCGCACCTTTCGGCGGCCAATGCGCACGAGCTGGTTGATGGTCGGCATGCGGTTTCTTCTGAGAGTGGCGGGAGACTGGGAAAAGAGGTTGAGGCTACTCTGCGTCAAAATGTCGGCAAGAACTTTTTGACGAAAAGCTATCGTTGTTCGCGAAATCCGTGTTTCGGGCGCGGCTCGCGAGGAAAGGCACATACCGGCGGGAACCGG
>DATNHT010000098.1:0-28931 GCA_035604815.1 Opitutaceae bacterium | reverse complement strand
GGTGACAAAACCACGAGATATTCCGGCACCTGGTGAAAGCCCGGGCGCTGCCCCAAAGACTGGCGCAAGACACCCCGATGCGCCCCGAGAGGCGGGGAAGAGGGCAACCATCTACGATCTTGCGCGGATCGCGCATGTTTCGCCGGGCACGGTCAGCCGGGTCCTAAATAACCGAGACCGGGTAAAGACCGAGACTCGCGAGGCGGTGCTGCGCGCCGCGGCCGATCTGAATCTGAAGCCCCAGGCGTCGGTGCGCAATCGGGAGGTGGCGATACTCTCTGAACCGACCTATACGGACCGTTTCGGCGGATACGCCGGAACGCTGACCGCGCACCTCTCATTTGCGTTCGCAAGGCGCAACATCGGCGTGCTCCTTCCACTGAACCCGCTCGTCGAGCTGCCGACCAAATTCATTGACGGAATCGTCGTGGTGACGGAGGCCAAGGCTCTGAGGGATCTGGTGGTGGAGCTTGAGAAGAGGATGCCCGTCGTCCACATCGACAAGTTCCAGAACGCCCAGGACGAATATGTGGTGTGTTCGGACCACTACGCCGCCGGATACATGGCGGCCCGCCACTTCATAGAGCGCGGCAAGCGCAGGCTTGCGTTCGTGGGCGGCGACTATGCGGCGTTTGCCGAGCGGCTCAAGGGATTCAAGAAGGCCTTGTCCGAGGCCGAGATCCCGATCGACGATCAGCGCGCGTCGCTGTACGGGCCCGAAAGCAACTGCATGTCGGTGGTGACCCGCGTCGTGCGTGCGGGAGCGGATGCGATCTACGCGCCCGGCTCGAGTTACGAGGCCCTGGAGTGCCTGCACGTCCTCGCGTATGTGATGGGGATGAAGGTGCCCCAGGACATATCGCTTATCGGCGGTGAAAACGAACGGGTCTCGTCGCTACTCAACCCGCCCCTGACAACGATCGAGGAGCCCTTGCGTGAAATGGCCGAGCAGGCCGCAACCATGCTCGACAAGCTCACCACGGGCCACCGCGTCTCCGAGCGGCGCGTCATTCTTCCGATCCGGCTCGTCGAGCGAAACTCAGTCCAATGATTTTCCAACAGGGCACAGAGGTCTCAGCGCCACCGACCGAATATCCGACTTCCGGTGCCGCCGGCGGCCGCGTCTCCTCTGCGGCACGAGGGGTCCTTTTTTTGGCCGGAGGGCTAAACTGTTTGATGGCGCTCGTAACAGTTGCAAGCGCCGACCCGCTCGCGGTGACAGTGCGCGCCGAGCCGCCTGTGCGCGCTGAGAGCTTTCACATGGGCACCCTTCGCCGGCCCGACGGGTCCACCCTCGCGGCCGATGAGACCGGCCTTCGTCTCGACGGGCATCCTTTGATTCCCGTCATGGGCGAATTCCACTACACGCGCTACCCGGCAAAAGAGTGGAGGGAGGAGCTTCTCAAGATGAAGGCCGGCGGCATCACCATCGTCTCGACCTATGTTTTTTGGATCCACCACGAGGAGGTTGAGGGCGAGTGGAACTGGTCGGACAACCACGACCTGCATGAATTCGTGCGGCTGGCCGGGAGCGTCGGCCTGAAGGTCGTCGTGCGGTGCGGCCCGTGGTGCCACGGGGAGGTGCGCAACGGCGGGTTCCCCGACTGGCTGGTCGCCAAGGGCTGGAAGCTTCGAAGCCTTGACGAGCGGTTCCTTGGGAAGGTGCGCGTGCTCTACGGCGAGATTTCACGGCACCTGCAGGGCCTGCTCTGGAAGGACGGCGGACCCGTCATCGGAATCCAGGTGGACAACGAATACGGCGGCCCGGCCGAGTACCTGCTGGCCCTGAAGCAGATTGCCCTCGACGCCGGCCTCGATCTGCCCATCTACACGCGGACCGGGTGGCCGCGGCTGACGTCACCGATGCCGTTTGGCGAAATCCTGCCGCTTTACGGCGCTTATGCGGAGGGATTCTGGTCCCGCGAGCTCACGTCGATGCCCGGGCAGTTTTGGACTGCATTTCGCTTCTCGTTGCTTCGCGTCGACGACGTCATCGCCCAGGAGCAGTTCGGCCGCGGCGGCGCCCATGACGCACCGGACGTTGCCCGGTACCCCTATCTCACGTGCGAAGTCGGCGGGGGCATGATGAGCAGCTACCATCGGCGCATCCTGATCCTTCCAGAGGACGTGGAGTCAACGGTGTTCGTGAAGCTCGGTTCCGGCAGCACCCTGCCCGGATACTACATGTATCACGGCGGCACCAATCCCGCCGGCAAGCTGACGACGCTTATGGAGGCGCAGGACACGCCGATGACGAACTACAACGACATGCCGCAGATGAATTACGACTTTCAGGCGCCGATCGGAGAATTCGGCCAGCTTCGCCCGCAGTACCATCTGCTGCGCCGCCTTCACTTGTTCCTGGCCGATTTCGGCCCGGCGCTGGCGCACATGCGGCCGGCGATTCCGAACGTGCGGCCTGGGGGTCGCGACGACACATCAACCCTTTGCTGGTCAGTTCGTTCCGACGGCACGCGCGGCTATGTCTTCGTGAACAACTACGAGCGCTCGCTTCCAATGCCGGAGAAACGCGGCGTGCAGTTCACCGTCAATCTGCCCTCCGCGCCGGTAACCTTTCCGGCGATTCCAATCACTGTCCCGGCAGACAGCATTTTCGTCTGGCCGTTCAACTTTTTTCTGGGCGACTGGGTGCGGCTCAAGTACGCCACGGCGCAGCCCATCTGCGGGGTCGATGACGGTGACGAACGCACGATCTTCTTTGCCGAGACGCCGGGAGTCCCGGCGCAATTCGCGGTTGAGGGAGAATCCGCGGTGCGTTCCGTTTCCGCCGGACGCGGCGGCGCCTTTCAGGTCAAGGGACGAACCGGTCGAACGGTGCGGGTCGTCCTGCTAAGCGACGCCGATTCGCTGGCGCTGTGGAAGGGAAGCTGGCGCGGGTGCGACCGCGTGTTTCTGACGCGGGCCGGGATGGTGATCGACGGCGACAGCGTCCACCTGGAATCGAGCGACCGCACCGAACTCTCCGTCGGCATTTATCCGGCGCCGGCGGGCCTGGCTGGAGGCGAGAGCGACGGGATCTTCACGCGTTACCAACCAGTGGCGCCGCCGGCGGTGAGACCGGAAGCCTCCATCGCGCAAATCCAGGAGGCTGGGCCTGCACGGGATGTTCCAATCGGGAAGATCTCGGAGCCGGTCGCGACCGAGCCGAGCGACGCGGATTTCGCCAAGGCGGCCGTGTGGCGCGTCAAGCTGCCGGCCGAAATCGACTTGGGCACGAACCCGATTCTCCGCATCCACTATGTCGGCGACGTTGCGCGTTTCACACTCGACGGGCGACTCCTTGTCGACGACTTCTACAATGGAAACTCCCTCGACCTTGGCCTGCGCCGCTACGCCCCGGGGATACTCGGCGGCGACCTGCGCATCGCGGTGCTGCCCTTGCGAAAGGACGCGGTCACGGGTGATGAGAAGCGCATCTTCGTGGCCGATTCTGTGCGCCCCGACTTCGGCGGGGCTTCGAGCATTGCGGAGCTCAAGGGCGCCGAAATCATCCCGCGCTACAGGGTGCAGCTTCCTCCGGCCGGACCACAATAGCCGCGGTGACTCCCGCTGCTGCCGGCGGGCCAAACGATCGTCATACCGGGCCGCGCCGGGACTCGAGGGCGTCGCGTATCTCGTAGGCGCGTGCCTTGGTGAGCGGATAGACCGAGAGCAGCCCGATCGCGATCAGGGACCAGACGGCGGTCGAGATGGCGAGGGTCAGCCTCATCCCGAGGATCGTGGAGCCGGCCTGCATTCCGCCCAGGGCGGCGTTGAAGCCCGTCAGGTTGAGCACGACGCCGGCGCCAAGAAAGGAGAGGGCAAATCCGGTCTTCTGAATCCATGAGAAGAGGGCGCCGAGCATCCCCTCGCGCCGCAGCCCGTGCAGCAGCTCGTCGGCGTCGCAGACATCGGCGAGCATTGAAGGCGTGAGGATGCTAAGGGCGGTCCAGACCGGGGTGCAGAGCATCGGGTCGAGCAGGATCTTCCACGGGTGGCCGGGCGTGAAGACGAACCATTTGGCGACGGAGCCGACGAGCACCAATCCAAAGATGACGCTGAGGGTGGTGCGCTTGCCGTAATGATTGGCCATCCAGTTGATCGGGTAGATCATGCCGATCCCGAATATGGCGTAGGCGGAGGAGAGCACGCCCTTCCATTTGGTGCCCTCCACTATGTCTCCGCCGCACATGTTGTAGACGAGCAGGTAGTAGTCGATGTTGCTGGCGAGCATGCCGGCGAGCACCTGGCAGACGGTGAGGCCGGTGAGAACCGCGAAGGCGCGGTTGCTGAACGCGGCCTTGAAAGCCGGGCCGATCCTCACGCGGTCCTGCCTCACGGCCTTCTTGTAATAGCGCTCGCGGACGAAGATTCCCGGGATAACCCCGACCACGCCCATCACGATGAGGCCGATTGTCCATCCAATCGCGCGCACGCCGGCAAGCATGGTGCCGAAGATGGCGAGGTTGGCGGCCCAGAACGTCCAGCTGTAGGTGAGCTCCCCGATCTTCCAGAAGAGCCCGCCGAAGGCGGCGACGCGCGTGCGCTCCTGATAGTCGGGCGTCATCTCGTAGGTGAGGCTCATGAGCGGCACCGAGAAGATCGAGAAGCACGTGTAGAAGAGGCAGAGCGTGCCGATGAGATAGGCGATCGTCGCCGTCTGGGTCATTCCGCCGGGCACCATCCAGATCGCGCCGAAGGCGATGGCCTGTAGTATGGCGCCGAGGACGATGAGCGGCTTGCGCCGGCCGAAACGGGTGTGACAGTTGTCGGAGACCATCCCGACTATCGGGTCGGTCAGCGCGTCCCAGAAGAGCGGGATTGCCAGCGCGACCCCAAGGAGGGTCGGATTCACGCCGAGCACCATCTGGTACACGGGGATGGCGAGGCTTTTCACGCCGGAGGTGCCGTAGAAGAGCGGGAGATTGCCGGATCCAAGCGCAACCTTCTCCGCAAGCCCTATCCGGTCCGCGGCGCGGGTCTCTCGGTCCGCGTGATCGGCGGTCGCTGCCGCGGGCGCCGGCGGGGCTGGGTGAGCGTCGAATTCCTTGACTTTCACGAAAGGGCCGCTTGCGCGGGGAAGCACGGAGCCAAGCCGATCAGAAGTCGGCGGCCGCGGCTAGCGCGAACGTCGGTCGTCCCCGCGGGGAAGGTCTTCGCGGCCGACGAGCTGCCTTTCAAGCTCTTCCAGGGTCCTGCCCTTGGTCTCGGGCAGCTTGGCCAGAATGAACAGGTAACCCGCCACGCAGATGGCCGCATAGAGCCAGAAGGTGCCGGCCGGTCCGAGCCTCGCGTTTAGCATGGGAAAGGTGTCGGTGAGGACGAAGCACGCGATCCAGAGGGAGGCGACCGCCGCGGACATCGCGGCGCCGCGGATGCGGTTCGGGAAGATCTCCGAGATGATCACCCAAGTGACGGGAGCGAGCGACATCGCGTAGCATCCGATCGCCGCCAGCACGAGCAGCAGCATCGGCAGGCCCTTGACGCCGCTTGCGTAGCACGCGCCGAGCGCGGTGTAGACGAGTGCAAGGCCGCCCGCCCCAAGGAGCATGAGCGGGCGGCGCCCGCGGCGGTCGACCGTGCCGAGCGCCACGAACGTGAAGACCAGGTTCACCGATCCCGTCCAGGCGATGTTCTTCAACACGCTTGAGATGTCGTAGCCGGCGGCCCTGAAGATCTCGTCGGCATAGTTGAAGATCACGTTTATGCCGCACCACTGCTGGAACACCGCAAGCACAACCCCAAGGACGAGCACTTTTATCATCCTCGGCTCCAGCAGCTCGCCGGCGCGCACGCGCCGGCCCTCCTCGGACAGGAGCGAGAGGCCGATCTCCCCGATCGCCGCCTCCGCGTAGGCGCGGCCGCCGATACGGGCGAGGATGGCGCGGGCGCGGTCGCCGCGGCCGTTCTTGGCAAGCCATCTCGGGCTCTCGGGCACGAGCACCATGCCCGCAAAGAAGAGCGCGGCCGGCACCGCTGTGAGGCCGAACATCCAGCGCCATCCCTGCTGGCCGAACCAGGAGCCGCGGATGAACTCGTCGGTCGCGCCCTCCGGCAGGCTGCGCACGAGAGACCAGTTGATGAACTGGGCGAGCAGGATGCCGACGACGATCGTCAGCTGGTTGATCGAGACCAGCTTCCCGCGCATCTGCGCCGGCGCGACCTCGGAGATGTACATCGGGGAAAGGCTCGAGGCCAGACCGATGGCCACGCCGCCCAGCATGCGCCAAGCGATGAAGGCCGCGAATGTCGGGGCGAGGGCGTTTCCGACCGAGGTGGCGGCAAACAGCAGGGCCGAGAGAATGAGGAGGCGCCTTCGCCCAAACCGGTCGCTCATGGCGCCTGCGGCGAGGGCTCCGGCTAGGCAGCCGATCAGGGCGCAGCTGTTCGCCCAGCCGACGAGGGCCGGGTCTTTGAGGTCGAAGAAGCGCTCGAAGAACGGTTTTGCGCCTCCGATGACCACCCAATCCCAGCCGAACAGAAGCCCGCCCAGCGCGGCGACGCAGGAAATCGTCCAGACATAGCCAAGGTTGATCTCGGCGTCGCGGCTCGGCTCGTGCGCCGGGGGGGCGGCGATCATGAAATTGGGTCGGGTCTACTGCGTTGTCAGGCTCATCACCTGGTCGGCGCTCAGCGAGACCGCGGGGCTGAAGGAGGGGCTCGCCGCATATTTGAGAAGGCTCGATCGCAGCTGGAGGCGCACCGGGTCCAGGGCCGGGCCGTCAAGGTCGATGCTCGTGACGAGCAGCCGGCCGCGTCCGATACGGGCCTCGAATGCGAGCGCGAGCTTCCGGTTCGTGAACCAGTCGTCCACAACCTGCACGATCGGGCGCAGTTCAGGCGGCAGGCCGTCCAGGATCATCGCCGACGCGGCATGGATCGGGTACCACCATTGCCAGTTGCTGTACGCGTCGGTGGGAAACGAGGCGAGCGCGGGCTGTCTCGGGTCGCAGAGGATGCCGAGCGTGTGAGGCGGCTGGCCGCTCGTCCACGCCGTGTTCCAAAAGATGCTTGAGAACCCGAGCGCGACCCTTCCCCTAACGGGGTCGGGTCGCACGGAGGCCGGCGCCAGCATGAGGACGACGGCTCCGCCGGACTCGAGAAGAGCGCGGGTTTGCGCATCGAGCGTATGGGACAGGGTGACGCCGCGGGGCGGGTCCGCCGGGACCCGCGCCGCCGGCGGATAGACCCATACGTCCCAGTCATTCTCGCAGTCTGATCCCTCGATCGCGACCAGGAGCTTGTAGCGCGCGGGGGCCCCCACGTTCCCGAGCGGGAATTCGATCCGGCCGAGCCTGTTTCCGCCTCCGATCGCAATGTCGCGAGGCTCGAACCGGCCCTGGGCGGCGATGCTGCCGTCGTCGGCCCTGAGCCTCCAGCGGGCCACGGCCGCGGCCATGGGCGCCGGGCCAAAGTGTGCGACCTCAACCTCCGCGGAGAAGTTCTCGTCGGTCGTGAACACCCGCCGCTCGAGGCGGGCAAGCGGCACCGTGCTGCCGCAGAAACGCCTGAATTCACGGGCGGAGATGTATCCCTTCTCCTCCCAGAACGCGTCGAGCACGCCCACGAGGGCCGTGCCCTGTCCGGGGAAGTCGCTGAGTCCGAGGAGCTGGAAACCGCCCATGTCGCGCGTGCGCAGCGCCGACTCGATGTCCTCCTTGTAGCAGAGCGCCTGAAGCTTTCCGGAGGCCATCAGAAAGTCGCGGGCCTGCGGGAGCATATGGTGGGCGGCCAGGCTCGCGCGGAAGATCTCGAAATTGCGCGCCTTGAGGTAGCCGGTGTATTTCGGGATCTCGTCGAAGTTCGGATACGCGCACCATTGGCCGATCTCGTGGCTGACGACAGGAGCCCGGAACGCCAGGATGATCCCTGTGTAGTCGCTGACGGTCTCGGGCGGAAGGGCGTTGATGCGCGAGTCCAGTCCCTCGCCCCAGTGCTGGATCCTTGGCTGCGGGCGGACGTTGTAGTCGTTCTCGGGCAGCTCGGGCCAGCCCGCGCCCGAGGTGTAGAGGTGGCGGGGATCCTTCGCCCGGTGGCGGAGGATCCACGCGGCCAGCCATTTGCCCGCGGCGTCGCCCCCCGGCTCGTTGCACGCGCAGACGAGCGCGAACGAGGGATGGTTGCCGTATGCCCGCAGGATGCGGCCCGTCTCGGCGTCTATCCAGGCGTCCGAGGGCCTACCGTCGCCGAGCGTTATTCTTCCGTTCGGCCAGGACGCCATCTCCACCTGCAGGTAGACTCCGAGCTCGTCGGCGGCCACGAACGCCTCCTCGGGCGGGCACCAGGAATGAAACCTCACATTATTGAGGCCGTGTGCGCGCACGACCTGGAGGATGCCTCGCCAGGTGGCGACGTCCACCGGTGGGTGCCCGGTCCTGGGATGGGCCGCGCACTCGAGCGTGCCGCGCAGAAAGAGCCTGTGGCCGTTGATCTCAAGGTGGTGGCCCTCGACGGACAGGTCTCGAAGCCCGAACACCGCCTCGCGGCGCTCGCCGTTCTCGAGCGCCGCGGTGATCCGGTGGAGAGCCGGCGTGAACTCATCCCACAGAGGGGCATTCGGTCCAAGCGGATACTCCGCCTCGAAGCCGCCGTCGGGGCCAATCGCGACGTCGAGCGGAGCGCGCATTGCGCCTCCGGCTTCGCCGCCCTCGAGGCGCACCGTCCCGGGCAGGGGGTGTGACCCTTCGACGGCCACCCGCCCGCGGACAAGCGCCGACCGGTCGCGGGCGCGGGGATAGACCTGCAGGTCGTCGATCCACACGGGCTGCGTCGCGGTGAGCTCGATTCGGCCGACGATGCCGTTCCAGTTGCCCTGGGTGTGGTCGCTCACGCTGTGGGAGTTTTCGCCGATGTCCGGCGCGAGCGTGTTGTCCACCAGGATGGTCAGCACGTGCTGGCCGGGCGTCACCTGCGTCCCGAGGTCATACGCGTGCGCGACGGAAAGCGAGTCGTCCGACCCGCATGCTTGGCCGTCCAGCCACATCGTGGTCTTCCAGTGCGGCCGCTCGAGAGTGGCCACGACACGGCGGCCCGTCCACGAGGAGGGGATCGCGACGGTTCGCTGGTACCACGCGGCGCCGACATAGTAAGTCTCGGGCTGCAGCCAAAAGGGGACCTTTATGTTTCCCGGCCTGCGGTACGGCTCGTACTCGGGCGCCGTGAAGTACGAGCGGTCGATGATGCTGCCGGTCCATTTTGTCCCGACCGCGACCGGGTCGCCGACGCCCTGGCCGGGCAGGGTGCCCGGAAGGTCGATGGCACCGGTCAGGGCCGCGGCGAACCATCGCGCCGCGATACCCCTTCCTTCCGGGTCGAGCCGAAAACGCCATTTGCCGGAGAGATCCAGCGATTCCTCGGCGCGGGTAGGGGCGGCGGCCGCCAATCCGGCCGAAAGAGCGACGGCGAAGAGGCGGGCCAGTTTGGGAAGGGAAGGGGGCATTGCAGTGGTTAGGTCGGGATGTTGTGGGATTGCTCAGGGCGCCTGGGAGATGAGATCGGCCGCGAGCGCGTGGCCGGGGTCGCGGCGCAGAACCTCCCTGAGCAATCTATGGGAGGAGGCTTTCCGGCCGAGCCCGAGCATCGCCTGGGCCGCGAGGAACATCGAGGTGGTTTTTTGGCGCGCGGCAAGGTCGTCCTCGAAGAGGAGCATCGTGGGAAGCGACGTCGCGAAATAATCTACCTTGGCGGGTGCCTTTGCGAGGTCGCGCGAATAGGCGAGCAGCGCGCCAAGAAGCCTGCGGGCCCGCGCCACTCGCCCCAGTCTCCGCATTGCGAGGGCGCAGTAGTAGGTCATCTCCGAGAATGCGCGCACGCTCATCGCCTGAAAGTCGCCCTTGAACTCCGCGGCCGCGGTCCAGTGCGCGCGGGCGCCCGCGGAGTCTCCCGCGCTGTCCATCGCAAGGCCGAGGAAGTAGTGGACGTCGCTTTGGTTCGCCAGGAGATGATTTGCCTCGCCTAGGTTTGGCGGGGCCGTCAGCGCGGCGCGGAAATGGCCGATCGCCCGGGTAAATTCCTTGCAGCGCAGCGCGTGTCGGCCGAGTGCCGCGTGGGTGCGCACGTGTTGGCCGAGCGCCTGGCCCTCGCCGCCTTCCCAGGGTTGAAATTTGCGTTTCATGATGATTGAAAGTGCCTTGTGTGGCTCCCCCGTCTGGTTTAACAAGGCGCACAGCTCGACCGAAAGATCGTCGCGCATGCGGACCAGCCGCGGGTATTTGCGCAGCTCCCTCAGGCGCCTGCCAGGAGGGACGCCGAGGCGCTTCCATAGCTGGTCGCGCTCATAGAGGATGCGCGCATCGGTTGGGCGCGCGGAGAAGGCGCGTTCATAAGCTGCGCGCGCGCGGGCCGGTCGCCTGGACACGTTGAAGTGGCCGATCCCTAGGTTGCGCCACGCGACCGCGTTGCCCGGCTCGAGCCTAGCGGCCCTTTCCCAGAGCCGCATGGCCTCGACGTGCCGGCGCCGGTCGTAAAGCAGGTTGCCGAGGTAGAACGGGGCCCGTGCGTCCTTTGGGTTGGATTCGACCGCGTGGTTTAGAATGAAGATCTCCTCCAGGCGCGCCGGAAAGCAATAGTCGGGCTCAGCCCTGGCGGCCGCCGCCAAGTCAATCCGCTCGGCGCGGCCTTCGCCCAGCCGGTGCCGGAGCCAGGCGCGGCAGTAGTGAGTCAGGGGCTCGGCGCCCAGGGAGGCGTCCGGAAGACGGGCCGCCTTCACCTTCGCCGCCTCGGCCGCGGGCCCTGGCGGTCCGCCCGGCGGATCCGACAGGACGGCGAGCGCCTCGCGAAACAGCCCGCAGCGCGCGCAGTCGAGCGCAATGTCGAGCCGCACCTGGGCGTCACAGGTGAGCGCCTCGCCATTGAGATGGCGCGCCCACCAGTCGAGCGGGTCGAGCGCGATCGTCTCGCGCAGGATGGCGCCGGCCTCGGCCTCCCGGCCGGATTTTCGCAGGACGATGGCCTTGAGGTTGCGGGCGCGCAGGTTGTCCGCGTTGACGCGCAGCGCGCGTTCGACGTGATCGAGGGCCTCGGCCCAGGCGCCGCGCAGCGCGTCGATCTCGGCGAGGGCGTGGTAGCCGGCGGCCTGCCAGGATTGATTCCATGTCGCCTTGTAGAAGGCCGCATAGGCTTCATCGATCCCCGCCGGGGAAAGGTCGGATGAAAACGCCTGCAGGCGCAGGCATAGCCCGAGCTGATAATACGCCTCACCGTCATACGGGTTCGGGTTGCGCGTCACGAGGCGCGCGATGCTCGCCCGAAGGTGCTCCTCCGCTTCAACGAGCTCGCCGCGGCGCAGGCGCCAGCGGCCGAGGGCCAGGTTGCAGCGGGCGTCGCCCGGGTCCCTGCGCAGGGCCTCCCTCCAGTAGGCCTCCGGCATCCGCGTCGCGTGCCGGTACTGCTCCAGGTGGAGCCCGGTGACGAACAGCTCGTCGCACGACGCGACCCCGGGCGGCTCAGGCGGCTCGGAGGCGGGCGGAGGCAGTCTGGCAGGCGGGTTTGCCGCGGGCGTATAGTCGATCAGCGTGCCGCCGCCGGAGAGCACAAGGAGCGTGAATTCCTCCCGGCGCGCCCGGACATTGACCGGGACCTCGAACACCAGGGGTTTGTCCGGCGCGAGCGCCTGGATCCACTCGCCAAGGGCTTCTTCGCCCCTTTTCAACCGAACCGCCGCGTCGGGGTGCCTGCGGGTGACGGCGACGCCGATGCGGGCGATGCCGCGGGAGACGCCAAGGCTCGCGGCGGCGTCCGCGTTGGCCGTGTGCGCGGGGCCAATGCCACGGATCGGGTACCAGAACTGGCTCCATGCCTTCGTTTCCCCGGGCTGCAGGAACGAGAAGTCGGGCTGGTTGTCGGTGTAGGCTCCGGCCATCAGCTCCACGTAGGGCCCGTATTCGCCCCTCGGGTCGGGATCGGTCAGGTTCCGGTCCCAGGCATAGCCGAATTCGTGGTTCCCCCATGTCCATTGCTTCTTGCCCGGGGCAATGTGATGGTCGGCGACGAGGACCAGCCCGGCGTGCGCCCGGTGGTCGTAGCCGCCGACAAAGTCCTGGCGCGAACCCATGCACATGTAGGACGTCGGCACGGGGATGTTGGCGTACCAGGAGAGATCATTGGGGGCGTAGCCCGAAATGCCGATGGGGGCCGCGGGCGCCATGGCGCCCCTACGCGGCGGGGCAAACAGACGCGGAAGCTCCGACGCAGGGATGCCGTCGCGCCCGCGGCGCCCGTAGTTGACGCCGTAGTAGCTGGCGCGGCACAGCGGGAACGCGCTCATCGCGCGCCTTGCGTGGTCGGCCACGCACCGCGTGTCGGGCGGGAAGAAGGACTGAAACTGCTCGTGGGCGCGCACGGCCACGTTGGCCCACCAAAGGAAGGTCTGGACGTCGGGCGTCCGGTTGTAGGCGCGCACCACGAGCTCGACGCAGGAGCTGCCCGGATGCAGCCGCACCCCGTGCATGCCCTTCATCCGGGCCATCGGGTCGTGCTCGCTCAGCCAGACCGTTGCCGCGCCGTCGGGGTGCTCCTCGACGGCGACGTCCGCGGGCATGAACGTCGAGGGGCGATGGTGCTGCGGCCAGTTGAATTCAATTCCGCCGCTCGCCCAGGGTCCGGCGAGACCCACGAGCGCGGGTTTGATCACGGGCTGGTAATAGATGAAGTCGTAGCCGTTCGTCTTGTCCTGCGCCCGGTGGATGCGGCCGCCCAGGGCCGGCAGTATCATTATGCGAATGAATTCGTTCTCTATGAACACCGCATCCCAGGCGCGCGGCTGCGGCCTTTCGGCTATGCGGTCGGTGAAGGGCAGCGGATAGACGCGGCCGCTCGATCCCTGGTAGACCCGCTTCTCCAGGAACATGGGGTTGCGATCGGGCCAGGAGGGTTCGTAGGTGGGCAAGACAACGGTCTCGCGGCGGACTTCCACGAGGGGCGGGGCGACCGGGCGTTCCATGGGAAACTGGGGCCATCCTAGCGTGCGCGTCCATGCGTTGGCAATGGACAGGGCTCCAATAAACCTGCACGATCATATGATATGCGCAAAGGGGCGCCCCGCCGCGAGGGATTCAGCGGCCAGCATCTTCTCGTCCTGCCCGAGCCGCTCAGGCCGCAGTCGCGCGGCCACCCCCTGCTGCGCGGTCTTTGCGTCACGGACGCCGGCTACTTCCCGAGCGCAAGGCACCACCTCGTCGAGAGGCCGGACGGGGCACCGACGACTCTCGTCATCCTTTGCTTGGGAGGCGCGGGCTGGGTCAGGACCGGGGGGGACACGTGGGGGGTCGCCGCGGGGGATTTTGTGTGGCTGCCGGCGAACAGGGCGCACGCCTACGGGGCGGGGAAGGAGGATCCATGGACGATCTTGTGGGCCCACTTTGCGGGCGAGGAGGTGGCCGCATGGGGGGAACTGCTCCGGGCGCGGGGGCAGGCGCAGGCTTCGATGCTCGCCCTTCCGGACGACCGGCTCGACGAAATCGCGCTCGATCGCGTCTATGCGGCTCTGGAGCGCGGGTACGCGGTCGGCAACCAGGTGGCCGCCGCCGCGGCGCTGCGCCACTCGTTGAGCGCCGTCGCGCAGCTCGCGGGCAGCCTTCACGACCCGCGCTCGGCCCCGGAGCGCGTGGCCGCCTCCATCGAGACGCTCCGGCGCGACTGGCAGCGGCCGCACCGCCTGGATGAGCTCGCCACCGCGGCAAAGGTCTCCGTCGCCCACTATTCCGCGCTTTTTCGGCGGCAGACGGGCTTCTCGCCGATCGATTTCCTGATCCGGCTGCGCGTGCGCCATGCGTGCCGCCTCCTGGACACGACGGCGATGCCCATCGGCGAGGTCGGTACGCGAACGGGCTACGCCGATCCCTATTACTTCACGCGCTGCTTCCGGCGCGTGATGGGCTGCGGGCCCCGGGCCTACCGCAAGGTGCCGAAGGGTTGACTATCCCGAACCGGCGGATCCATCGCCGCCGGACGCCCGCCTCGGCCGGCGTTCACCGGACCTGAAACATGATGACGGTCTGGTCGAGGCCGTGATCCGAAGAGGGCCAGCGCAGGCTGGCCTCTCCGACCACGGCCTCAACGTGGTACTCAGCGGCCGGATTGGGAGAATCCAATCGTGGCAGGGAGGCCTCGTATACCCGGCGGGCCACATGGTGCAACGGCTGCCGCAGGTAGTCGGTGCCTCCGATCCAGCGCCAGCAAAGCACAACCGAGCCCGGATCCTCCTCGCCGACAACGAGGACGCGCAGCCGGATCGATTCCCCTTCGGCGGCGCAGGTGCGCACGGTCGGGACAATGATGCGGGCCGGGCCAGCGTATTGGCGGGACGGCGAGGCCGCCAGGGGCAGGTCGTAGCCGAGGAGCCGGGCGAGCGCCGCATCGTGCCTGCTGAGGACGGCCTGGTGCACGCGGCTGCGCTGCTCGAGGTTCGCGAGGGTGCCGAGCTCCCCCAGGCTCGACGCGCCGGCAACCTCGGTGCGAAGAAGGAGGGTCCACAGCGCCGCGAGCTGCAGGCGAAGGGGAAGGGCGCCCGTCCGCGCCCGTTCTCTTGCGATGGCCGGATCCGCGAGGGCCGCGATTGCGGCCATCTCGCGGTCGAGCGCCCCCGCGGCGCAGCCGATCTCGGCGATCAGGCGCATGGCGCGGAATTGGTTCAGCCAGTAATCGAATCGTTCGAGGTTGGCGCTTCCGCGCACGCCGGCGCGCATCGACTCGAGCCTCTCGACGAACGCATAGTGTGCCGCGGCGGCCGCCCAGGGCTCGGGATTGCGGAAGATGTCCCCGGGGCCGTCTATCCACAGGGACGGGACCGGCAGCTTCACCCCGTCGATTTCACTGAAGACGCCGCCGATCCCGTCGGCCGACTGGGCTCCGAAGTTCGCGGCGGCGAAGTCGCGGTAAAAGGCGTCGACCGGCATGGTCCGGTCCTCTGGCGGGCGGGGCTGGCCGGGAAGCTGGTCGGCCTCATAGCCCTCCCATGCGGGGCCGCCGCAGTTGATGCGCTTCACATAGTGGGCCTGGCCCACCTTGGTGACTCCATCGATCTCGATCACGGCTATCGCCGCCTGTCCGGCGTAAGCGGCGAACTCAATGAGGAGGTGCCCGTTGGAGACCCCGACGTCGCCGAACTCGCTGACGACGGCCTGGCTGGGTCCGTACTTGGCGGCCAGGTCGAGGTGGTCGAGGGCGACGGCGCCCTGCAGCCTCACGCTGAACACCCGGCGGCCGGGCAGCGCGCCCTGGATCTCGCTAAAGCCGAGCCGCACCCGGTAGGTGCCGCTCGGCACCAGCAGGTTGTAGGATCCCATGCCAACCCGGTTCGTTCGGTACAGCCCCTCCTGGCGGGTCCCGGCGACGGGCGCGGTGGCGGCGACGGCGCTCCCGCCGTCGGCGCCGGATGCGGTCTGCGGTGGGATGCGCGAGGAGTCAAAGCCCGGGGGCACCCACGACTGGTCCCAGGCGGCGGCGGCGAGCGCCGCGATGCTCGGGGCGAGGATCCGTGTCCTCCAGTGGATGCCGATCAGGCCCGTGCAGCCGAGGCGAAGGGCGTCGGCGGCGTCGAAGCGCATGCGGCCGGTCCAGAGCTCGGGGCTGGTGAGGTCGCCGTCATTCTCGAGCCAGGGGATGGCCCACCTCGGGCGCTCGCTCAGGTTGGCGTACTGGCGCTCGATCGCGTCGTAGCCGACCGCGGTGTTGATTGCGCTCATCGGCGAGGAGGGAGGCAGGAGACGGTCGAGCGCGGCCCGGTCGTCCTGCGGGCCCAGGACCCATCCGCATGTGGCGAGCGTCATGGGGCTGTGCAGGTCGCGCAGCGCGGCCTGGGCGGCCTGGATGTCGTCCGCCACCTCCTTGAAATGCCCGGGCCCGTTGCCTTCCCACGTCCACGACTCGGGGGTCCACAGCCAGTAGTAGTCGGCCGGGCTTGCGCGGCGGATGCGCTCAAACATCGCGGCGTAGGTCTGCTTGACGACGGCGGGATCATGGGGGTCACGGCCCTGGCGCCGCAGTTCCTCCGCGACGGGGGCGGGCAGGGTGAGCGGCGTCTCCGTGCCGACGCACGTGAGCACGCCAAGGCGCCGGGCCTCGGCAAAGGCCGTCCCGAGCATGGCGGCCGTGCGATTGAACACCTCTGCGGACATGGCGGGCGTCTGATCCCCGAAGCAGCTTCCCCTCATGACGTCCGACCCGAAATCGTCGCGGTCGTAGAGATCGGCCGCGCCGCCGAGGAAATCGCCGGTTCGCATGGGAGCGTAGGACCACCAGTATCGGCCGCCTCGGCCCGTCGTCTGGTAGGACGCGGGATAGGCGGTGCTCAACCGCCCAAGGCTGTCGAAGTCATGCGGCTGGCCGATCCACACCGTGGGCTCGGGCCCCGCCCCGCCTTCGGGATACGTGTGCAGGCCCAGGAAATTCATCCGCAGCTTCGCCATCTGGCCCACGACGCAGAGGTAGTCGTCCGTGCTCCACCAGTCGGGCCCTTCGGCAAAGTCATGGAACGGCTGGAGGCCGCGCACGCTGAACAGCGCGTGCCCGTCCTCCGCAAACGCCGGAAACTCGAGGGGGACGCGCGCGTCGGGAACCACGTCCCCGTGCAGGTAAAACCGCACGCCGAGGCGCTCGGCGAACCGGTAGACGCCGTAGAGCGTGCCGACGTCATCGCCTCCGATGATCGAGACGCCCTGCGCGGCGCCTGGACCGCCGCTGCGCAGGCGGTAGTCGCGCGGGGCGATCGGTGCGCCGGAGCCCGCCCGGTGCGCCAACGCGTGGGCCTGGGTCGCCACAAACAGGGAGGGGCCCGGCGGGATCCCCGCGTCCTCCCCGATCGGGAGGAGCGCTCCCGTGCGCACGTAGACATAGCGCTGCAGCTCCCGCGCGGCGAAACGCTCGAGGGAGCTGGCCGCGGGATCCTCCTCGATGCGCCAGGGCCCGGGGGCCGGGGGCGTCGCCGCGGCGCCGGTTGCCCAGAGGATCGAGGCGAGGGCGGGGCCTAAGCGGCGGCCGCATGGGGAAACTCTCTTCATGGCCGTCCTAGCGTGCGGCCGGTCCCGGGGGGGGACCGCGCCGGCCGTCGCCTCTCAATCCGAAGGTTGCCCTCCGCCCCGGCGCTGGGCCGGCATTTTGCGTGGACAACCCCTGTTGGCCTGCGCTTGCTTGGGCGCGTCATGCAACAGCCGCAGAACAGACTCGTCACGCCCGCCAGCCTGGCCGTGGATGCGATCCTTGTCATTGCATTTTTTGTCTTCATGTACGGCGTCGTGTCGTCCCATGTCCCCTCGAGGGACCATCGGATGATCCTGTTCTGGGGAGGCGCCTGCTCGCTCTGCCTGACGTGCCTGTTCTGGCTCGCCCTGCAGATGCTGCGCGTCGTGGTCCGCGCGCAGCGCGAGGCCCAGAAGGAGTCGTCAGGCGACTAGGCCGCCCGCTGCGACCGCCTGAGCGAGGCGACGAAGAATCCGTCGCCGTCGTGCGCCTGCGGCAGGAGCCTGAGGCCCGCAAGCTCGGGCTCGAACCCCGGGCATTCCCGGAGGAAGGCCTCCACCACCGACTCGTTCTCACTCCGGCACAGCGAGCAGGTCGCGTAGACCAGCAGGCCGCCCTGCCGAACGCGCGCGGCGTTTTCGCGCATCAGCTCGAGCTGGCGCGCGGCCGCGGCGCGGACACCCCGGGGCGTCGTCACCCACCTCAGGTGCGGCGACCGCCGCCACGTTCCCGAGCCGGAGCACGGCGCGTCCACGAGCACTCCGTCGAAGCCGGCGCGCGGACCGGGGGGGGACCCGATGGCGATCCGGTCCGCCAGGCCCGCCCGCGCCGCGCGGGCGCCCAGGACATCGAGCGGCCCGCGCCTCAGGTCGCGGGCGATGACCCGGCCGCCGGGCCCGAGCAGGCAGGCTAGCTGCAGCGTCTTGCCGCCGGAGCCCGCGCACGCGTCGAGCCAGAGGCCGCCGGGCGCGACCCCGGCCGATTCGAGCACGAGCTGCGAGCCGACATCCTGGATCTCGACACCGCCGGAAAGATACGCGTCCGTCCGCGCGACGTCGGAGTCGGGGGGCAGGGCGACAGCGCCCGCCAGCCGGGGACTGCGCCGCCAGGCCCATCCCAGCCGGTCGAATTCCGCGAGCGCGGGTCCCGGGTCGCCCGTCTGCAGGCGCAGCCACAGGGGAGCCCTCGACAGGAGGACGTCGCGCAGGGGCGCAAGGGACGCCTCGGGGCACTCCGCTCGGAACCAGTCCGGCGTGAGGGCCTCGGGGTCCGCGCCCAGCACGGCGGCCTTCGCGTCGGCACCCGGGGGGCACTGGGGAAGGTCGCCCGAAATCTCCGCCCGGAACGTCCGGACGGACGGCGTGTCCGCCGCAAGCCAGGCGATCCGCCTCACGGCCTCGGAGGGGTTCGACTCCAGAAGGGTCTCGACCCAGGGCAGGTAGCGCAGGGCCGCATAGACCAGCTCCCTGTAGAGCCTGCGGTCGCTCGAGCCGAGCCTGCGGTCGCCGCCCAAAAGGGCGTCGATCCTCGAGGGAAGGCCCGCTTCCCGCCTCCAGTGGGGCCGCAAGCGCGCGAGGAGCGCGACAAGGGTTCGCCTCTGGCTTCCGGCGCGGCTCACGGGCTCGGGTTCGGCGCGGGTGGCCGGGCGGCCCCCTAGAACCGCGTCATGTTGAGGGTGACGTCGAAACCGAAGTGGCCCTGCGAGTTATTCGGGCCCCGCGATATCGCTATCGCGTATTCGACGATCCAAGTGTTCGAGATCTTCTGGGAAATCCCGTAGAACTGATCGACGAAGAAGTGGTCGCGGGCGTCGTAGTCGCCTCGGGCGAATGCCTCGTAGACCTCGTTCAGGCGCGCGCGGACCTCCTCGTGGAATATGTCGATGCCGACTATGGGGTAGGCGCCCAGGCCGGGAAGGTAGTAGGTTCCATACTTGTCCGACAGGTACCCGACGCCGAACCCGGCCGACCACACGTCGCCCTCGCGCAGCGTGATGGTGGTGTCCATGGCCCTCTGCGCGGCCCTCCTTGTCGAGACGGAGTCCTCCACCCGCAGCTCGAGCCACCGCGCCGGAGTCGCCGTTAGCTCGGCGTGGACGTCCGAGAAGTCGGTTTGTCCCAGCGCGCGGTGGAACCGCAGGTCTTCCGCGACGTTGAACGTCAGCAGGTCCGTCGAGCCGTATGTCTTGTCGCGGGTCTGCAGGGTGTTGTTGATCCCCACCCTCACGACGTTCTCCGCCTGCAGCTGGTCCAGGGCCCTCATGTCGCCCAGCTCCATGATGGGAAGGTAGTTGGTGAATGTGCTGCGATCAATTTGCGGTATCCAGTCCGCGGACTTGTCCGCATCGGGTATGTACCGGTAGCTCAGCGTTGGCGTCAGCAGATGGCGAAGCCCGTCGATATGCCAAAGGGGGTTCTCGTAATCCCATGTCGCGCTCATCTTCAGGTCCGCGTCAAAGCCCGCCTCGCCCAGGGCCCGGCCCGTGCCGCCGGCATTCGCGGCCCCGGCGGTGTCCCAGTACTCCGTGAACCGTCCGCCGACGACGGGCGTCAGGTCCAGGAAGCCCTTGTACGAGAACGGACGGCTCAAGCCGAGGAAGGCGTCGAACCGGTTGCTCTCGAGGTGGGCGCCGCCGTCGGGCGGATTCTCCTCGAGGTGGGCAAGACTCGAGTCGAATCGCGCGTAGATGCCGCCCGCGACGGCGGTCGGCAGCAGGTCGAAACGGATCTCGGGCAGCCTTTCCTGCACCGGGTAGAACGCGTCGGGCTGGAACCGCGTGAAGAACGAGCCGAAAAAGTCCGCGCCCGTATACACCGCCTCGAGGTAATTGTCGGGCTCCTGCACGGGCACGAACTCCTTCGAGTGAAAATCGCGGATCACCTCGGAGTCGGTGGACCAGTTGATTTCGCCGTTCAGGGTCAGGTCCGGCGTGACCTGCTGGATGTGCTGCCATTCCACGTAGGCGCGGCTGGGTGGCACGGGGTTGTTCAGGATGTCCGTGTACCGCAGCCCTAGGTCGTAGATGTAGCCCGATTTGAGGAAGCCCACCATCGAGCCGTCCGCGGTCTCGACGTCGTACTTGGCGGCCGGGCCGAGCATGATGCCCCTGTAGGTGTAGATTCCGACATCGGGCCCCAGGCCGGCCCCGGGCTCGACCGGGATGTACATCTTCGCGTCCAGGTACGGACCGAGCGTGTGGCGGTAGCCGCCCTCGACGGCCACGTTCCAAAGGCTCGTCTGGTGCGCGAGGTCCTCGCCCAGGCGCGATATGGGCAGCGGCAGGTAATTGCCTATCCCCAGGTTTGCGGAGGTCAGGCGCAGGAAGTGCCCCGGGGAGTAGACGAGGGTCTTTGCCTTGATGGTCGGCTGCCATGCCCCGGGTTCGCGGAACACGACCGTGGCGTCATGGACCACGACATCGGTCGATGTCCCCTCGGCCGTCGGGCCCTCGATGTAGTACGGAAACCTGCCGGCGCGCAGGTTTTGGGCCGTAAAGGTCCCGTTGCTGCCATTGTAGGTGAGCCGGTCCGCGAGGAGCCTGTCCCCGATCCGGGTGAGGACCACGTGCCCGATCGCGAGGGCGACAAGAGTCTTCTGGTTGTAGTGTATCTCGTCGGCGGTCAGGAGCAGGCCCTTGTCGACGAGCCGCGCGTTGGGCTTGGCAATGGCGTCGCCGGTGGCCTCGTCGAACGTGATGGTGGAGTCGGCCGACAGGTCGGCCCTTGACTCGGCGCGTGCCGTCGCGGCCAGAGCGGATGCAAGGGCGAAGAGAAGGGCTAGGCGGCGCATCACTCGGCGCAAGCAAATGGACCGTGGCCCGCGCAGGCAAGCCTCGCTGGCTGGCCGGAACTGCCGCGGAATCGCGCGGGGGGCTCACTTTTGGCTTTTTAGAGGGGTCCGCCGGCTCCATCGTGTCGGGCCGCCATGCCCAGCAAACATCCCATCCGAATGTCCAAAGCCGTGCGCGATATGGCGCCGCTGCGCTCCGAGGTGCGCGGTCTGGGCGCGGCGCTCGGCCGGGTCATCACCCGGATCGAGGGCCGCGAGACCTTCGACACGGTGGAGAGCCTCCGCAGGCTCGCCAAGGCGCGCCGCGCGGGCGACGCCGACGCCGAGCAGCTCCTGGCGAGGACCGTGGCCGAGCTGGAGCCCCAGGCGGCCTTCAACCAGGCGATGGCCTTCACGCTCTACTTTGAGCTCGTGAACCTGGCCGAGGAGAATTTCCGGATCACGCTGCTGCGCCGGCGCCGCGTGGCCCGCGCCCTGGGAGGCGACGACGGGCGGCCGATCCGCGAGTCCATCGAGGCCGCCGTGATGGAGCTAAAGGCCGCGGGCGTGGGGGCGGAGGAGATGCAGCGGCTCGTGGACCGCCTCGGGATCGAGCTCGTGTTCACCGCCCATCCGACGGAGACAAAGCGCCGCACGCTCCTGGCGAAGCTCAGGCGCCTTGCGGGTATCCTGCGCGCGCGGGCGCAGCCCGAGTCGACGCCTGACACCGGGGTTCTGGACGCGGAGACGCTCGAGCGCGAGATCGCCTCCCTCTGGCTCACCGACCGCAGCAGGACCGCGCGGCCCGGGGTCAAGGACGAGGCGCGCACGGGCCTCTGGTACTTTGACACGACGCTGATCGAGACGCTGCCCCGCCTCCAGCTGGACATGGAACGGGCCCTCGGCCGCCACTATCCCGGAGTCAGGGCCCCGCGCAGATGGCTGACGTTCGGCTCGTGGATCGGCGGCGACCGCGACGGCAACCCGGAGGTGACGGCGGCGACGACCGCCGACGTGCTCCTGCTGCACCGCCGGCTGGCCATCGAGAAGCTCCGGGCGACCTCGCACGAGCTGGGCCGGCTGCTGAGCGTGAGCGACCGCCGCGACACGGTCGTGCCCGCGCTCAAGCGGGAGCTCCGCGAGAACCTTCACCTCTCCGAGCACCTTTCGGAGCTCGAGAAGAGGTATCCCCATGAGCCCTACCGCCTGCTCCTCGGGGTGCTTCAGGAGAGGCTGGGCCAGGCGAGGGAGGAGCTCCGCGACGGAGGCGCGCTCCTCGGCTCCGCTTCCGGCTCGTGCCTGTCCCGCTCCACGGTCGCCGAAACGTTCGACACGATCCGGGCCGGCCTCGAGGCGGGGCGGGGGGGGATGCTCGCGGGCGGCGACCTGGCTGCGGCGACAAACCAGCTCGAGGTGTTCGGCCTCCACACGGCGCGCCTCGACCTGAGGCAGCATTCATCGCTTCATGAAGCCGCCGTGGCCGAGATCCTCGGGCGCGCCGACTATCCCGGGCTGGGCGAGGCGGACAAGCGGCAGGTCCTGACGGCGGCGCTGTCGGCGGCCGCGCCGCTCGGGGAGGGCGCCGCCGCGGGATTGACGGCTGCGACCCGCGACGTCCTCGAGCCGCTCGCCCTGTCGGCCCGCTGCCGCGCATCGATCGGCGCGGAGGCGATGGGCGTCTACCTCATCAGCATGACGAACGGGCTGTCGGACATCCTCGAGGTGGAGCTGCTGCAGAGGCTCGCCGGTTCGACCCTCCCGATCGCGCCCCTGTTCGAGACCCGGGACGACCTCGAGCGCGCTCCTGACGTGCTCGCGGAGCTATTCGCGCTGCCCAGCCGCCGGCCATCCCACCAGCACGTGATGCTGGGTTACTCGGACAGCAACAAGGACTGCGGCTACTTCACGGCTAACTGGGCCCTGTTCAAGGCGCAGGAAGCGATCGCGCTCGTGTGCCGGGACGCCGGCGTCGCGCTGACGCTCTTCCACGGGCGCGGGGGCAGCATCGCACGCGGCGGCGGTCCGGCCGCGAAGGCCATCCTGGCCCAGCCCGCGGGGCTGAGAGACGGCTCCATCCGCGTGACGGAGCAGGGCGAGGTGCTCTCGACGCGCTACCACGACCCCGACCTCGCCCACAGGATCCTGGAGCAGATGGCCTTTGGAGTGATGCTCGGGATCCACGCCGCCGGAGCCGAGGCGCCCGCCCCCCTGGAATGGCGCGAGGCCATGGAGGAGATGAGCCGGGCCGGATTCGACGCGTACAAGGGACTTGTGCACGACGACCCGGAATTTTTGACGTTCTGGCGCCAGGCGACCCCGATCGAAGAGATCAACAACCTCAAGCTCGGCTCGCGGCCGGCGTACCGGAAGCCGACCGAGGACGTGGCGGATCTGAGGGCCATCCCCTGGGTGTTCTCCTGGATGCAGAGCCGGTTCAATTTTCCCGGGTGGTTCGGCCTCGGAAGCGCGCTTGATTCGATGCTGCGCCGCGGGCCGAGGGCCAGGGAGCGGCTCAGGGCGATGCACGCGGGCTGGCCGTTCTTCCAGACGCTCATCGACAACGCGCAGCTGACGATGCGCAAGGCGGACATGGGGATTGCCGCGCTCTATGCGGGCCTGGTCGAGGATTCCAGGATCAGAAGGCGCATGCTCGGGATCCTCTGCGCCGAGTTTGAGCGCACCGAGTCGGCCATCCTCGCCGTTTCCGGGCAGAGGCGCCTGCTCGGCCGCGAACCCGTCCTGCTCAGGTCGGTCGAGCTGCGCAATCCCTACATCGATCCCCTGAACTACATCCAGGTGGACATGATGCGCCGCCTGCGCAGCCCGATCCCGCCGCCTCCCCGGGAGGCCGACGCGATCCGGGCCGTCATCGAGCTCACGATAAACGGAATCAGCGGAGGCCTAAAGAACACGGGCTAGTGGCCGCCCGTTTTTGATGTGGTGCGCGATCGGCGCCCGGTGCAGCATGCCATCCCGCCAAGACGCCGCGAAGTGACCCTCTCCAAGACCGAACTCAAGGCCATCCTGAACGCCCGCCACGGCTCGCCCCATTCCGTGCTCGGAATGCACCCGTGCACCTATCGGCGCAGGCCCGGGCTAGTGGTGCGGGCCTTCCTGCGAGACGCCGCTCGCTGCGACGTCGTCCTGACACAGGACACGCCCCCGGCCGTCTTCCCGATGAAGTCCCTCGCGGCCGAGGGCCTCTTCGAGGTCCTCGTTCCCAACCGCGCCGAAGTCTGCGCGTACGAGCTGAGGGCCACGTCGGCGGACGGGCGCGTCCGGCAGTTCCGCGACCCGTACTGCTTCCTTCCCACGCTCGGCGACCAGGACCTCTACCTCTTCAACGAGGGCAACGAGCACCGGATCTACGAGAAGCTGGGTGCTCATGTGCGCGACCTCGGGGGCGTGGCCGGCGTCGCCTTCGCGGTGTGGGCGCCCGCCGCGGCGCGCGTCTCGGTGATAGGCGACTTCAACGGCTGGGACGGCCGCTACCACCCGATGAGGGGCCTCGGGGCTTCGGGGGTCTGGGAGATCTTCATCCCCGGCCTAGGCCCGGGGGAGCTCTACAAGTTCGAGATCCGCGACAGACGGGGCGCCTTGCGCATCAAGACCGATCCCTACGGCACCCGTTTCGAGGGGCCGCCCGGCAACGCTGCCAGGGTGTGCGAGACGGAGGGCTTCACGTGGGGCGACGCCGCCTGGATGGAGCGGCGCCGATCCCAGGCTGGGCACCTGGACCGGCCTGTCTCGATCTATGAGATTCATCTCGGCTCCTGGCGCCGGAAGCCCGAGGAGGGCAACCGCCCCCTCACGTACCGCGAGATCGCGCCGCAGCTCGCCGACTACGCGGTCGAGATGGGGTTCACCCACGTCGAGGTGATGCCGATCGCGGAGCATCCGTTTGACGGATCGTGGGGCTACCAGGTGACGGGATTCTACGCCCCCACGCACCGGTACGGCGCGCCCGAGGATTTCGCGTGGTTCGTCGACCATCTGCACCAGCGCGGAATCGGCGTGATCCTCGACTGGGTGCCTGCGCATTTTCCCAAGGACGCGTTTGCGCTTGCAGAATTCGACGGGACCCACCTCTACGAGCACGCAGACCCGAGGCAGGGCGCGCACATGGACTGGGGCACGCTCATCTTCAACTACGGCCGCAACGAGGTCCGCTGCTTCCTCGTCGCGAACGCGCTCGCGTGGTTCGACAGGTATCACGTCGACGGCCTGCGCGTCGACGCGGTCGCCTCGATGCTCTACCTCGATTACTCCAGGGGACACGGCGAATGGGTGCCCAACCGGTACGGGGGGCGCGAAAACCTCGAGGCGATAGACTTCCTGCGGCGCGTGAACGACCTCGTCCACCACTACAATCCTGGCGCGCTAATGATCGCCGAGGAGAGCACGTCGTTCCCGAGCGTCACGCGCGGGACCGCCGACGGAGGGCTCGGGTTCGACTACAAGTGGAACATGGGATGGATGCACGACACTCTGGAGTACTTCTCCAAGGAGCCCATCCACCGCCGCTGGCACCAGAGGGACCTGACTTTCGGGATGCTCTACCAGTACGCGGAGAACTTCGTGTCGGTCTTCTCGCACGACGAGGTGGTCCACGGAAAGGCGTCGATGCTCTACAAGATGGGGGCGTGGCATATTCCCGAGAAGGCGGCCAACCTGCGCGCGCTTTATGCGCACATGTGGGCGTATCCAGGCAAGAAGCTGCTCTTCATGGGCAGCGAGTGGGCCCAGTCGGGAGAGTGGAACCACGGGGCCAGCTTGGACTGGCACCTGTGCAAGTACATGGACCACGAGGGCGTGCGCAGGCTGGTGGCCGACTTGAACCGCCTCTATGTCGCGGAACCGGGCCTTGGCGCAAACGACTTGAATCCGCGCGGGTTCCGATGGATCAACTGCCTGGACGCCGACGCGAACGTGATCGCCTACCTGCGGACGGACGCCGACGAGGAGACGCTCTTTGTCGTCGTGGGGCACTTTGGCGGCGCCACGCGCACCTACAGGGTGGGGGTTCCCCGCCTGGGCCGGTGGCGCGAGGTGATCAATTCAAACAGTGAATTCTACGGGGGATCGGGCCTGGGCAACGCCGGAGGACGCGATGCCTCCGGCGTCGCGAGCGACGGATACACTCAGTCGATCGAACTCACGCTCCCCCCGCTCACAACCCTGGTGTTCAAGTGGGCGGCAGGCGGGTAGGCCGGGACTGGCCCCGGCGCGCGCATGCGGCGTTTTTGCCTCGCTAACGCTTTCGGCGCTTGCGACCGTTTTCGGCAAGTCGGCGGTGCGCAGGTCAGATGCGTAGATATGCGGGGGTGTTTTTGACTCGCGGCTTGGCGAAGCATTCCGCAGATTGCTTGGTGGCAACGGATATCCTCCTTCATGGCTCGTAAAATAAGCTTCCTCAACTACAAGGGCGGCGTCGGAAAGACGTCGCTTATCGTTAATGTCGCGGCCGCTTTGGCCAAGATGGGAAAGCGGGTCCTCCTCTTCGACCTGGACACGCAGTCGAACGCGAGCATCTGGCTGCTGCGCCTTGACCGTTGGAACAAGATCAATTCGACGGGGGAGGGCTCGATCTTCTCGATTTTCGACCCGGGCAAGACCCACATCAAGGACATCGTGGTGAAGGATGTGGTGGAGGGCAAAGCGGGCGAGAAGGTGCTTCCGGGCCTGGACTTGGTCCCCACGAGCTTCAACCTCACGGACCTGGAGGGCGAGTACAACGGGGACCCCAAGCGGCCCGCCTACCTGGTCTTCTGCGAGCAGGTCGCGGCGCTCGAGCCCAACTACGACTACATCTTCTTCGACTGCCCGCCGAACCTCCTGCGCGCGGCCCAATGCGGCGTGTTCACCTCGAACGAGATCTACGTCCCGTCGAATCCGGACGCCCTGAGCCTGATCGGATTCACGCTTCTCGCGGACAAGCTCCAGAAGTTCCAGGCGCTTTCAGGCAGCTTCCGGAAGGCCTCGATGGGGACCCCCGCGCAGGTGCAGGGCCTCATTTTCAACTCCATCCGCACGGGCGTCGACATCGAGGTCCCAAAGATGCGGATGCAGCTCCGCCTGAACCAGTTCCGCGCGGCAAAGCGCGCTGCGCCCGGCGCAAAGATATTCACCGTGCAGATTCGCGACGCGATGGTCGTGCGCCGTTCGGTCGCCCTCGGCCTTCCCGTCATCCTGGTCGGCAGCGAGGCGGCGGACGTGACAGATTCCGTGACGAGCGACTACAGAAAGCTCGCGCACGAGCTGGACGAACACGAACCTGTGACGTAACGGACCCGAAGATGCCCGAGCAGAAATACTCTGAAAAGGATTGGGACGAAGTGCGCACCGCATTTGCCAGCTCGATCATGGTCGACACGCCCATTTCAAGCCTTGCGCAGAACCTAGACGGGCCGACCTGGCCGGTGAAGTCCAAGGAGGAGACGCCGGCGAAGTACATCGACTTGAGCTACGGCGAGGCCCTGGAGCTCCTTGCGCTGAAGGGCCAGACGGACGACAAGCTCGACCTGCTGATATCGATCATGAAGGAGACGCTCGCGTTCGACAACCCGTTCGGCGACATGATCGAGCAGACCGAGGCGGCCGCGGTGCGCGACAACCCGCTCCTCAAGAACATGGCGCGAATAGGCATCTCCGAGAATTTCCCGATCGCGCTCACGGCGCTCGGAAGCGACACCGTCGAGTTCTGCAAGCTGGAGGACCTGAAGACGCTCGGCGAGTTTGCCGTGTTCGCGCAGGAAATGTCTCAGAACGTGATCATCGGCGGCGACTTCAGGAAGCTGCTTAACGCTTTGTCAAATCTTGATGAAATTACGCTCATGGAGATCCTCCCATTCCGGAAGGGGGCCAAGGGCCTGCACCTGGTGGAGGCGCTCGGACAGGCGACCCGGACCGCGAACCCCGTGGCGAGAGCCAACGAGGCTGCCGCCTGGTTTGCGGAGGATTTCGCGCTGATCAAGAAGGACTTTTCGGACGATGCGAGCATCGCGAGGCATCTAGGCGCTCTGGGCGACGTTGCCCTGGAGAAGAAGGTTGCCGACCTCATCCGGCAGATGATCAAGCCCGGCTCCGGCGCCGCGGAGCCCGCCGTGCACAAGACTGGCTTTTTCGGAGGATTTCGGCGTATATTCAAAAAATAGGGCGCTTTACACGACCCGAAGCTAATGCCTGATCCATCCAATATCCGGTTTCCTACCAAGAGGGCCGAGCCTGGTAGCAACCTGTCCTTGCGCCGCAACAGGGCGATAACCTCTTCGCCATTTTCCGTGTCGGAGGCCTCGGCAGCGGCCAGGGAGTCCATCAGGAAGATCGTTTCGGCGACGAGGCCGTCGGCCGGCGGCCGAAGCGCCGCGGACGACGCTCGAATCGCCGAGCTTGAGCGCTCGCTCCGGCAGCTGGAACTGAAGCTCGTGGAGCGCGAGCGCCTCGTCCAGGAGAAGGAGGCCCGTCTCAACGAGCACGAGCGGGAGCTTGCCGAGGCGGAGGCGTTGCTGGCGGCGCGCGAGCAGCTTGTCGCCGCGTCGCGCAGGGCGACCCCCGTGCACGTGTCGCCCGAGGAAAGGGCGGCCCTCGAGGCCCTTCGCGCGGAACTCGAGCGGCAGGAGTCGGTGCTCAAGGAGGCGCAAGCCGCGCTTCACGAGCGCGAGGCCTTCGTGGAGGACAGTGAAACGCGGCTCTTCGAAAAGGTGCAGGCCGAGCAGGAGAGGGAAATTGAGCTCGACCAGCGCGAGGAGGACCTGAAGACCCGCAGGCGCAAGCACCGGGAAAGCGAGGCGGCTGAGGATCCCCAGGCGGCCGCGGCGCTTCAGGCCGAGGACGCGGCGGCGGCGGAATCTGACGAAATGCGGGCATGAGCCTTGACGCGTTTCGGCAGGGGCGCCTATTTTGATGCAACATTTCCCGGGACCCGGCGTCCAACCCCTCCCAATAAGACCCGCATGAGACTCCTCCGATTCGCCCTTTGCGGCGCCTGCCTTTCCTTTGTGGGGCTTCGCGGAGCGGACGAGGAGAAGCAGCAACCGGAGGAGATTCCGGACTTTAACCAGCTCGACGAGTACACCTACGTGCCCAAGTCGACGCTCAGCCTGGCCAGCCGATTCTTCCTCAAGGGTCCCAAGACGACATACAGCGGGCAGGGCTCAATCCCGTCGCCCACCGACCCGGGCAACGCGAATGTCGCCAACGTGTCGCAC
>DATNHT010000097.1:0-11314 GCA_035604815.1 Opitutaceae bacterium | reverse complement strand
TCTTAACTATTCCAAGGTTTTCTTGCCAGAAATAATTCCGTCACTTATTATATATCAATGGGTTGGTGGACCCGATCAGGATCGAACTGACGACCTCCTCAATGCCATTGAGGCGCTCTTCCAACTGAGCTACGGGCCCATTCGCTTGCCAGAAGAGTGAGGAAAGTCGTTTTTCCCCGGCCGAACGCAAGGAGTTTTTGCCCCGTCTATGTGCCCACCCTGAAGAACTACCCGTTGATGATCGGCGGCTCTTCTGTTGTAGGCCTCCCGTAAAGCCGGTCCAGCGCCTCCTTTAATCGGGCCTCGTCGATCTCGCGGCGCTTGACAGCCCGGTACTCCGCCTCGCCAAAGAGAAAGATCAAGACGCAGATTGCTGCCGTCAGGTACATTTCGAGATAGATCGTCACCGCGAAACCCACAACCGTCACCACTTTTGCAACTGTCACTGCCCAGTAGGTAGCGCGCAGATACGGCAGTCGCATGGCCAGAAGCGCGCGCAGGATCCGCCCGCCGTCCATGGGAAACGCGGGTATCATATTGAAGATGCCCATCACCAGGTTGGCCACGAACAGGTACCTGCTCAGATCCCCGACCGATGACGGGATGGACACGTCGTCCCATCCGTCGGGAAAGCTGACAACGCACCACAATGCCGCGGCGATCGCAAAATTGACGGCAGGGCCAGCGATCGTGATAAGGAGCTCCTGGACGGGCTTTCTTGGTATGGCGTCGAATTCGGCAATTCCCCCGAGGGGCGTCAGCAGAATGCGCCGGACGCGCACGCCAAATCGCCGCGCCGTCAGCGAATGCCCCAACTCGTGGAGTACCACGCAGGTGAAGACGGCCAGGAAGATCGCGGCGCTCCACCAAAGCCCGGCGACGCCGGCCTTTTCCCACCCCTCATTGCACACATATGCCAACAGCAGCGGGAAGCTGAAATGCAACGAGATCATGATCCCGCGTATCCGGAACAAGTTGATTGACCAGCCAGGCATGCCCTTTAATGAAGCCCAGCCGCGGCAAATCGCCAGCTAGAACCTTGGAAACGAGCCCTAAAGCACCCACCATCCTCGTCATAGACGACGACGCGGAGATCCGCTATTCGCTCTCGCGCGTTCTCACGTCTCGCGGGTACGTGGTCTCCGAGGCGCCGAGCGGGGAGCAGGGGGTGGCCATGGTGAAGAAGGGGCCGCTGCCGGACCTGATCTTCCTCGACATAAGGATGACCGGGATGAGTGGGCTCGAGGCCCTCCAGCACATCCGCTCGGTCAACCCGAAGCAGCTGGTCATTCTGATGACGGCGTTCGGAACGGCGCAGACGGCGATCGAGGCGATGAAGTTCGGAGCGCTCGACTACGTCATGAAGCCGTTTGATCCCCAGAGGGTCCTTTCCCTCGCCGAGAATGCGCTCAAGACCCACGCCGACCTGCGGGCGGTCGGCGACTATACGCCGACCATTAACACCGAGGACTACAAGGAGGGGATCGTCGGCTCGTCGCCGGTCATGCAGGAGGTCTTCAAGATGATCGGACAGGTGACGGCGAGCGACGTCACCGTGATGATCACCGGAGAAAGCGGGACAGGCAAGGAGCTCGTGGCCGGTTCCATCTGGAAGCACAGCCACCGCGCCGGAAAGCCATTCATCGCGGTCAATTGCGCGGCCATTCCCGACAACCTGATTGAGAGCGAGCTCTTCGGGCACGAGAAGGGGTCCTTTACCGGCGCCACCGGTCAGCGCATCGGCAAATTCGAGCTCTGCGACGGCGGAACCATATTCCTCGACGAGATAGGCGACATGGCCCTAGCGACGCAGACAAAGATCCTGCGCGTGCTCCAGCAGGGCGAGATTCAGAGGGTCGGCGGCGCTGACACGATACGGGTCGACGTGAGGATCATCGCGGCGACAAACAAGGACCTCGAGGCGATCGTGAAGGCGAAGGCCTTCCGGGAGGACCTCTACTACCGCCTCAACGTGGTGCGCATCAAGCTGCCGCCGCTGCGCGAGCGAATTGGGGATATCCCCCAGATCGTGGACTTCTGCATGCAGAACCTGGTCAGGCAGCGGAAGACCCGGACCTCGAAGGTGTCGCCCGAGGCGATGGCCGTGCTTGCGCGCCACTTCTGGCCCGGCAATGTCCGGGAGCTCGAGAATGTCGTCTACCGGAGCGCCGTCGTCGCCCAGGGCGACGCGATCCTTGTCAAGGACCTGCCCCCGGAAATCCGCGGGCCAGCCGGCGAGTCCGCGCCGACGCCCGCGCTGACGCTCGAGGCCGCGCTCGACTTCGTCGCCGAGCGCCTGGCCGCGTCGGAGCAACCCCTCTGGGCACAGGTCGAGCGCGAAATCGCGCAGCGCATCCTAAAGGCCGAAGGCGGGAGCGAGGCCGGTGCCGCGAAGCGGCTGGGAATCACGAAGGCCGCGCTGCGCAAGCGCCTCTAACGGCCGCCAAAGCCGTTCGGGTGGGTGCGGTGCCACTTCCAGGCGCTCGCCACGATGGACTCGATGCCTGGAAACTCGATCTTCCACCCTAGCTCCCGCTGCGCCTTCGACGAATCAGCGTACAGGGCCGGCGGGTCGCCGGGGCGGCGCGGGCTCTCGACGACCCTGATCGACATTCCCGTGACCTTCTCCACCGCCCGGATCACCTCGCGATTGGACGAGGGAACTCCCGTCCCCAGGTTGTAGAAGCACGATGCGCCGGGCTCGGCGATCCTCTCAAACACGGCTATGTGCGCCCGGCTGAGGTCGTCCACGTGCACGTAGTCGCGCAGGCACGTGCCGTCCGGCGTGGGGTAGTCGGTGCCGAACAGCGCAAGCGACGCGCGCGCGCGCGTCGCCGCGCCGAACGCGAGCGGGATCAGGTGGGTCTCCGGATCGTGGTCCTCGCCGATCGAGCCGTCCTCCGAGGCGCCCGCCGCGTTGAAGTAACGGAACACGGCAAAGGAGATCTTTCCCGCATGGGCGAGAGCGCGCAGCGCGTTCTCGACATCGAGCTTGGTCTGGCCGTAGGGATTAATCGGCGCCTGAGGTGCCGTCTCCGAGATCGGAAGCTTCTCCGGCACCCCGAACGTCGCGCAGGTGGACGAGAAGACGAACTTGCGGACGCCGGCGCCGATCATCGCGCTCAGGAGGTGAATTGTGGCTGCCAGGTTGTTCAGGTAGTACTTGAGGGGATCGGTGACGGATTCGCCCACGTAGCAGAACGCCGCGAAATGCATGACGACGTCTATCTTCTCGCGCATCAGGATATAGCTGACGGCGTTTTCGTCGCCGAGGTCCGCCACGTGCAGAGGCACGCCCTTCGCCACGGCGCCGCGATGCCCGTAGACAAGGCTGTCCAGTACGACGGGCCGGTGGCCGGCGGCAGCAAGCTGCCGCACGCAATGGCTTCCGATGTAGCCCGCGCCCCCAACCACAAGAACATTCATGGAGGGAACCTTTTATTGCGTTCGGACCGTTGTTGGCTAGCGATTTCCTCCTTGGCCACCGAATGAATCTCCCGCGAATCGTCATCACAGGCGTCGGCCTGACGGCCCCGAACGGCGACTCCCTCCCGGAGTTCAGGCGCAATCTGCTCTCAGGGGTCGCAGGGATCGGTTGGCTGGACGTGCGCTACATGGGCAGGCTCCTGGCGGGCGCCTGCCGCTTCGATGCGCTCAAGCACCAGAAAAAGAAGGAGGTCCGCGTGGGGACGCGGGCCGGCAGCATCAGCATCTGGTGCGCCCGCGAGGCGATAGCGGACAGCGGCCTGGCGTTCGACGCCTTCCCCAAGGAGCGCGTGGGCATCTACATTGGCTGCACCGAGCACGGCAACGTGGAGACGGAGAACGAGATCTACGCCATCTCAAAGTTCAACTATGACACAAAGTACTGGTCGCACTACCACAACCCGCGGACCGTCGCCAACAACCCCGCAGGCGAGGCATCGCTCAATCTCGGCGTCACCGGACCCGCCTACACGATCGGCGCCGCATGCGCTGCGGGCAACCTGGGGCTCATCCACGCCTCTCAGATGCTCCGCCTGGGCGAGGTCGACCTCGCGATCTGCGGCGGAGTGAGCGAAAGCATCCACACGTTCGGCATCTTTGCCGGATTCAAGTCGCAGGGCGCCCTGGCCACCCACGACGTCCCGGCCAAGGCGTCCCGCCCGTTCGACAGGGCCCGCAACGGCATCGTCGTCTCCGAGGGCGGCTGCCTCTACACCCTGGAGCGGCTCGAAGACGCGCTGGCCCGCGGCGCCCGGATCTACGGCGAGATCGCCGGATACGGCGTCAACAGCGACGCGAGCGACTACGTCCTGCCCAATCCGGTCCGCCAGGCCGAGTGCATCCGCAAGTCGATCGCCCACGCGGGACTCCGGGCGGCCGACATCCACATCGTGAACACCCACGCGACGGCGACGCCGTTGGGCGACATCCAGGAATGCGAGGCGATCCGTTCGGTCTTCGGCGAGGGCTGCCCGGACACCTTCATCAACAACACGAAGAGCTTCATAGGACACTGCATGGGGGCGGCGGGCGCGCTCGAGCTCGCCGGCAACCTGCCGTCCTTCGGCGACCTCGCGGTTCATCCGACCATCAATGTCGACGACCTGGACCCGGCGTGCGCGCTCCCGGGGCTGGTCTTGAACGTGCCGTCGAGGGCCCGGCGCATCGACACGATACTCAACAACTCGTTCGGCATGCTGGGGATAAATTCCACGTTGATTGTGAGGCGATTCGTGGCATAGCATCCCCACTCGCCGACTCACACATGACCAACGAAGAATGCAAGAAGGCAGTTCTCGATATCATCGCCGACATCGCGCCCGATGAGGACCTGTCAAACGTCAAGGCTGATGTGCGCCTGCGCGACCAGCTCCAGCTCGATAGCATGGACTTTCTCGACATTGTCATGGAGTTGCGCAAGCGCCACGGAATCGAGGTTCCCGAGGCCGACTACATCCGCCTCGCCTCGCTCGACAGCTGCGCTGAATACCTGACGCCCAAGTTCAACGCCCTTGCGGCGAAGAGTTGAATTCGGGCTCGCAGTACGACGTCGCAATCATTGGAGCCGGTCTCTCCGGCCTGGCGGCCGGGATAAGGCTGGCGCATTTCGGAAAGCGGGTGTGCATCTTTGAGCGGCACAACGCCGTCGGCGGGCTGAACGGCTTTTACAGCCTCGGCGGCCGCAAGTACGACGTGGGGCTCCACGCCGTCACCAATTTTGTCCCGGCCGGGGTCCGGGGAACGCCGCTCGGGAAGATCCTGCGCCAGCTTCGGATCGACAGGGAGGCGTTTGGGCTCAGCCCGCAGAAGGTCTCGCGCGTCGCGTTCGGCCCGAAGGGCGGGGCGGTGCTGAGGTTCACAAACGACTTCGGCCTCCTCGAATCCGAGGTCGCGTCCCTGTTTCCGCGGCAGGCCGTCGGGTTCGGCGGCATCACCCGCTTCGTGCGCGAAAGCCCGCTCGCGGGCCGCGGGGCGAGGGCCTCCGCCCGGGAATTCATCCGCACGCTGATCGGCGACCCTCTCCTTGAGGACATGCTGCTCTGCCCCCTCATGTTCTATGGCAGCGCCCGCGAGGACGACATGGATCTCGATCAGTTCACCGTCATGTTCCGCGCCCTCTACCTGGAGGGGCTTGCCCGGCCGCTGGAGGGGGTGCGGGCCCTCATGCGCGTCCTCCTGCAGAAGTACAGGGAGGCGGGCGGAGAGAGGCGGATGAAGTGCGGCGTGAGACGCGTCGTCGCCCGCGAGGGCAGGGCGGCCGCCTTGGTCCTGGATTCGGGCGATGAGATCGTCGCCACCCACGTCCTCTCGTCGATCGGCATCGCCGAGACGGAGGCCCTCATCGGCGCCGCCCCATCCGCGGAGCCGCGGCTCGGCTACGTGGAGACGATTTCGGTGCTCGACCGGCCCCCGTCCGAGCTCGGCTGGGGGGCCGACACGATCGTGTTCTACAACGATTCGGAGAGGTTCAGCTACCGCAACCCGCCGGGGCAGGTCGACGTGCAAAGCGGGATCATCTGCTTTCCGAACAACTTCGACTACGGGCCGGGGCGCGGGCTGAGCGAGGGCCTGTTCCGCGTCACGTGCCTGGCGAACTACGGCGCGTGGGCCAACCTTTCCGAAGCCGCGTACCGCGCCGCCAAGCTGCGCTGGTTCGACGCGATCCGCGATTCGGCCAGGCGATTCCTGCCTCCGCTTTGCCCCGCGGACGCGCTCGAGCGCGCGACCGTGGCGACCGACATGTTCACGCCCACGACGGTCGAGCATTACACCGGGCACCTGCGGGGCGCAATCTACGGGTCTCCGGTCAAGAGCCTCGACGGCCGCACTTCGCTTTCCAACGTGTACCTCTGCGGCACCGACCAGGGGATGCTGGGAATCGTCGGGTCGATGCTCAGCGGCATAACGATGGCCAACCAGCACATCCTCAGGGCTTAGCCCCGGCGCAGCGAAACCAGTTGCCCACGGCCCCCGAGGCTGCTCCAACATTGTCCCTCCATGGCTTATGACTGGCTCAAAGGCGTCGCCGACGAGTATGACGTGATCGTCATAGGAAGCGGCCTGGGCGGCCTTACGGGCGCGAACGTGCTCGCGAAGGCGGGCCACCGCGTGCTGCTTGTCGAGCACCACTACCAGTACGGCGGGCTGGCGACATGGTTCACGCGCAAGGGCGGGCACATCTTTGACATCTCCCTCCACGGGTTCCCGGTCGGGATGATCAAGTCCTGCCGCAAGTACTGGACGCGCGAGATCGCTGACTCGATCGTCCAGCTGAAGCACATCCGATTTGTGAACCCCGAGATGGACGTCTGGACGACCTTTACCCGCGAGGATTACACGCGCGTGCTGGTGGAGCAGTTCGGCCTCGACCGGGCGCACGTGGAGCGCTTCTACGAGCACCTGCGCGCGATGAACTTCTACGACAATAGCACCGAGACGACCGGCGAGATGCTCGAGCGGTTCTTTCCGGGCAGAAACGACGTCAAGCGCCTCCTCATGGAGCCGATCGCCTACGCCAACGGATCGACGCTCGACGATCCTGCGATCACCTACGGGATCGTCTTCTCCAACTTCATGGGCTCGGGCGTCTACACGTTCAGGGGCGGTTCGGACCTGCTGATCGACAAGATGACGGCCGAGCTGAGGAAGAACGGCGTCGAGCTCCGGAAGAAGGTCCTGGTCGAGAGGATCCTCGTCGAGGAGCGGGCGGGGGGCAGGGTCGCCTGCGGCATCGTCGCAAAGGGCGGCCGCGTGGTCCGCGCCAAGGCGGTGCTCTCCAACGCCAACATAAAGAACACGGTCTTCCGTCTCGCGGGCGCAGAGAATTTTCCCCCCGATTACGCAGCCGCGGCCCAGGCCGTGCGCATCAACTCGAGCTCCTGCCAGGTCTACCTCGGCATCCGCAAGGGCGAGAGCATCCCCCATATAGGCGACCTGGTCTTCACGTCCGCCAGCCCCTCGTTTAGCAGCCAGGAGCTGACGGACTTCCACACGACGAGCCGCACCTTCTCGGTCTACTACCCGGACACGAGGCCGGGCTCGGACCGCTACACCATTGTCGCGTCGATCAACGGCCTGTACTCCGACTGGGGCAAGCTCTCGGAGGCCGAGTACGCCCTCGAGAAGGAGCGCCTCGTCGAGGAATCGATCGCGGCGCTGGAGAGGTATGTCCCCGGCGTAAGGGAGAAGATCGACTGGAAGGAGGCGGCGACACCCCGGACGATCGAGCGCTACACGACCCATTTCGGCGGCACCTCATTCGGGACAAAGTTCGAGGGCCTAAAGGTCTCCATGGAGCTGCCCGACCACCTTCCCGGCCTGTACCACGCGGGCTCCGTGGGAATCATCATGTCGGGCTGGCTGGGGACGATCAACTACGGGGTCATCACCGCCAACAAGGTCGACAGGTACCTCTGCGCCCAGAGGCAGGGCAGGGCCGCGTGAGCGCTAACCCCCAGGTCCTGGGGCTGATTCCCCACCGGCCCCCGTTCCTTTTCGTCGACGAGATCGTCTCCGAGACGCCCAACGGGCTGGTCGCGCAGCGCACGTGGCGCGCGGACGAGGCCTTCTACAAGGGGCACTACCCGGGAGCGCCGATCACCCCCGGCGTGCTGCTGTGCGAGGCGGTCTTCCAGGCCGGAGCCCTCTACCTCGCGCGCAGCCACGTGGGGCGGGAGGCCCCCTCGGGGCTGCCCCTGCTCGTCAAGATATCGGACGTCCGCTTCCGCAGCCCCGTCTATCCGGGCGACACGGTGACGATCGAGGTCACAAGGAGGGACGTGATCGCCGGCTTCCACGTCATGTCCGGCTCCATGAAGCGCGGCGAGACGCGCGTCCTGTCGGTCAATTTCTCGGTCGCCTGGAGGGCCGTCGGAGCAGCCCCATGAGCTTTCTCGGGCTCGAGAAGAAGGCGTTCCTCGTCTTCGGGGTCGCCAACAGGCGCAGCGTCGCGTGGGCGGTCGGCAGGTCGCTCGAGGACGAGGGGGCCCGCGTCCTGTACAGCGTGCGCTCGGCCGCGCGGCGCAAGTCGCTCGAGACGCTCCTGGCCGGCCGGACCGTCCTCGTGTGCGACGTGGAGGAGGAGGGCGCCGCCGATCGTCTCGCCTCCGAGGTGGCCGCCTCCGGGCATGCCCCGCTCCAGGGGCTCGTCCACTCCATCGCGTTCGCCAACTACTCGGACGGGCTCAAGCCCTTCCATGAGACCAAGAGGAGGGACTTTCTCCAGGCCGCCGCCGTGTCCGCCTTTTCGCTCGTCGAGATGTCCCGCGCGTTCCGCCCGCACCTCGCCCGCGACGCCTCGGTGGTGGCGATCGGGATCTCGTCGCTCCTCGTCACCCCCGACAACTACGGCTACATGGGCCCGATCAAGGCCGCGCTCGAGTCGTCCGCGCGCTTCCTGGCAAAGGCGTTCAGCGCGGACTCCGAGGTCCGCTTCAACGTGGTCGGATCGGGGCCGCTCAAGACAAGCGCGTCGGCCGGGATACCGGGGTACCTCGAGAGCTACTTGTTCGCGGAGAAGCTCACGCTGAGGAAGCGCAACCTGGAGACCCAGGAGGTCGCGAACGCCGTCCTATTCCTCCTGAGCGGCCGCAGCAGCGGAATCAACGGCGCGACGCTCACGGTCGATGCGGGCCTTGGAAGCAACACGTTCGACAAGGATGTGATCCGGCTCGCCATGAGGCCGGAGCGCTGAACGGCGGCACCGGAATTCATGCGCTTCTCAAACGCCTGTCTCGAGTCGCTCGCGGTCGCGCTTCCGCCCGAGGTGTGGAGCTCCTCGCAGATCGAGGAGCGCCTGCGCCCGCTCTACGAGCGGCTCCGGTTGCCGTTCGGGCGCCTGGAGCTCATGACGGGCATCCGCGAGCGGCGGATGTGGCCCGAGGGCACGCGCCCCTCGGACGCAAGCGCGGCCGCGGGGCGCGCGGCCCTGGGCGCGTCCTCGGTGCGCAGGGAGCAGATCGGGCTCTTCATCCATGCCGCGGTGTCGCGGGACATGCTTGAGCCGGCCTCCGCCGCTTTTGCGCACCACAAGATAGGGCTTCCCGCCTCGGCGCATGTCTTTGACCTGTCGAACGCGTGCCTCGGCTTCCTGAACGCGGTCGTGGTCGCCGCCGGACTGATCGAGAGCGGGCAGATACGCGCCGCGCTGGTCGCCGCCGGCGAGAACGGCCGGCCCCTGGTCGAGGAGACGGTGCGCACGCTCCTCGCCGGCTCCCTCGACCGAAACGCGATCAAGCCGTTCTTCGCAAACCTGACGATCGGCTGCGGGGCAGCCGCCGCGGTCGTGTGCCACCGCGACCTGGTCAAGGGAAGGCCGCGCCGGATCCTCGGCGGCGCCGCCCGCGCGGCGACCGAGCACAGCGAGCTCTGCCAGGGCGACACCGCGCCTGCGGGCGGCCTTGCAATGCAGACGGACTCGGAGCGGCTGCTCGATGCGGGAGTTTCGCTTGCGAAGGACACCTGGGCCGAGTTTTCGGCGGCGACCGGCTGGACAAGGGACTCGGTCGACCGCGCCATCTGCCACCAGGTGGGCAGCGCGCACCGGCGCCGCCTCTTCGAGGCCTTAGGGCTCGACATCGCGAAGGACTTTTCGACTTTCGAGACGCTCGGAAACATGGGGTCGGCGTCGCTGCCGGCGACGCTCTCGGCCGCGGTCGACGCCGGGGCGGTTCGCGACGGCAGCCGCGTCGCCCTGATGGGAATCGGCAGCGGGCTCAACTGCCTGATGCTCGCGCTCGAATGGTGACCGCGTCACATACGCTCGCCATTCCCGGCTGGCTGGCGCGGCTCTATCCCTTTTCACCCAAGTCGTTTCAGACGCCACGGGGCGCCCGGATGAGCTACGTGGACGAGGGTGCCGCGGGAGGCGAGGCGGTCCTGATGCTGCACGGCAACCCCACGTGGTCGTTCCATTTCCGCGATCTCGTGATGGCGCTGTCCTCCGCGGTCCGTTGCGTGGCGCCGGACTACGTCGGGATGGGGCTCTCCGACAAGCCGGACTCGTACGACTACGGCCTTGCTTCGCGGATAGCCGACATAGAGGCCCTTGTCGGGAGCCTTGGGCTTCCGAAGGTGCACCTCGTGGTCCATGACTGGGGCGGCCCGATCGGCCTTGGCTTCGCCGGCAGGCACCCGGAGCGGGTGGGGCGGATCGTGATCCTCAACACGGCTGCGTTCCCCTCTGACAGGATACCGCTGCGGATCGCGCTCTGCCGCGCGCCCTGGCTGGGCGCCCTGGTCGTGCGCGGGCTGAACGGGTTTGCCGAGGCCGCCACGTGGATGGCGACGGCCTCCCGCAGGCTCACCTGGGAGGAGCGGAGGGCCTACCTGTATCCCTACGACAGCTGGGCGAACCGGATCGGCATCCACCGCTTTGTCCGGGACATCCCGATGGAGCGGGACCATCCGAGCCGGCGCGCGCTGGAAGAGGTCTCCCGGGGCCTCTCCCTGCTCGCAGGCCACGAGAAGATGATCCTCTGGGGCGCACGTGATTTTTGCTTCGACGACACCTTCCTTTCCCGTTGGCGTGAAATCTATCCCGACGCGCGGATTGAGCGGCTCGAGAACGCCGGCCACTACGTGCTGGAGGATGCAGGCGGCGACGCCCGCGCCCGGATCCGCGACTTCCTGACACGCCGCTAAACCACCAATGAAATTCGAACACTTCGCCCTCAACGTGCCCGACGCGCGGGCGGCCGTCCTTTGGTACACGAACCACCTCGAGCTGCGGGTCGTTCGCACGAGGCCGGACGAGCCCTACACGACCTTCCTGGCGGAGGAGACAGGCCGCGTGATCATGGAGCTGTACACGAACAAGGCGGCCCCGGTG
>DATNHT010000096.1:0-22016 GCA_035604815.1 Opitutaceae bacterium | reverse complement strand
CGGCGCAAGTGGAAACTCCCGCCGCCCGCCACTCGCCGGCGGACCGCTCACCCGCGAAAATCGATGACGTACGTCTCCACCGCGTCCGGCTTGCCCTCGGTCAGAAGCGTTATTCGAAGCTTGAATGCCAGCGGCCCCTTCACCGCATACGGGGATGCCAGCACCGCCGGGTCGTCCGTGGGCAGGAGCTGGGTGCGCTCGTCGTTGGGCTGGTAATGGACGGGCCATCGCAGCACGGCCGACGAAACGTCCGCCGGGACAGGCTTCTTCTTTTCGTTGTAGAAGGTGATCTTGAACGTGCGGTCCGTCACCTCGACGCCGAGCCAGCCGCCCTGGGACCGCGCCACCGGGGTGCCTGAAACCGTCCCCTCCTCCTCCGTGGGCGTGGGCGCGGGCGTCGGCCGGGGAGCGGCCTTGCCTGGGGCCGTCAGGGCAAGGCCGGCTAGCGCGAGAAGCGCGATCCGATTCATCGCGGCAATCCTACGGATTCGGGCCCCGATCGGCAAGAACGTTCCCGGTCGGGCTCGAAAGCGCCGCCTTTAGTCCGCGCCAGCGCTCGAGACGCTCGGCGATGGCGGATTCCGCGCCCACCGGCTTGGGCGAGTAGAGCCTCACGGGCCGCTCGAGAAAATCCTGGCCCGAAACCGCCTCGGGAAACTCGTGCGAGTAGGCATAGCCCTTGCCCTGGCCCATCCGCTTGCTCGCCTGCCCGCTCTTGTCGCGCAGGTGCGCGGGCACGGCCTGCACGGGGGCCTCGCTCAGAACGCGCCGGGCCTCGCCAAGGGCGAGCGTGGCCGAATTGCTCTTGGGCGCCGTCGCGATGTACAGGGTCGCGTGGGCGAGCGTCAGCTCGGCCTCGGGCAGCCCGACGAAGTCAACCGCGTGGTGCGCGGCCACCGCCAGCGGCAGCGCGTGGGGATCGGCCAGGCCCACGTCCTCGCTTGCCAGGATCACGAGCCTGCGCGCGACGAACCGGGGGTCTTCGCCGCCTGCAAGCATCTTGGCGAGCCAGTACATCGCTGCATCCGGATCGCACCCTCGGCAGCTCTTGATGAAGGCGGAGATCGTATCGTAGTGCTCATCCTCGTCGGCGTCGTAGCGGATCCGGCGCTCGCGCGCGAAAACAGCAAGGTCGTCCGCCACCATCGCCGAGGGACCGCCCTTCCCAAGGGCAATCACCTCGAGCGCGTTCAGCGCGCGCCTCAGGTCCCCGTCACAGAGGACCGCCAGGTCCATCAGGATCCGCGGCGCCGCCGTCACGCCGAGCCCGCCCAGGCCGCGCTCCCCGTCCGCAAGCGCCTGCGCAAGCACTCCGGCCACCGCCTCCGTCGAGAGGGGCTCGAGCCTGAACAGGTGGCTTCGGGACAGCAGGGTCGGGTTGACGTAGAATCCCGGGTTGTGCGTCGTCGCTCCGATCAGACGGACGACACCCTGCTCGACGTCCGGAAGCAGCAGGTCCTGCTGGCTCTTGTTGAACCTGTGGAGCTCGTCGATGAAAAGGATCGTCCCCGCTCCGGGCCTGCGCCGCGCCGCGCCCAGGACATCGCGAAGCTCCGCCGCATTGGACATGACCGCATTGATTCGCACGAAGCGGCTGCGGGTCTCCCGGGCAATCGCCTCCGCGATGCTCGTCTTTCCGCTGCCGGGTGGCCCGTAGAAAAGCAGCGAGCCGAACCGGTTCTGCGCCACGAGGCGCGCGAGAAGGCTGCCCGGCCCCAGTATGTGGTCCTGGCCCACGACCTCGGAAAGGCGGCGGGGCCTCATGCGGGCCGCCAGGGGCCGGCCCGCTGCGTCCGAATGCGGGCCGTCCGGCGCCATCGGCTCCGGCTCGCTGAATAGTTCACTCTGGTCCGCGGGGCTCATGTCGGCGTCGGCGACCGACCAATCTCCGCCCAATCCGCCCGGAAGAGAAGCCATTTTCGGCGTGTCATCGGACCCTTTATCGGAGACTGTGGCCATTTGGCATGAAAAGCTCCTACGAACTGGCGATGGAACGCCTGTCCAAGTCCGACCCGGAACCGTCCCAGTCCCTGACGCCCGAAAAGCGCGCCCGGCTCGCCGATGTCGACCGCGTGTTCCTTGGCCGGATTGCCGAAAGGGAGATCTTCCTCAAGCAGCGCCTCGAGCAGGCCCTGGCTGGGGGGGACGCCGACGAGGTCGACAAGATCAGGAAGCAGATCGCCTCCGAGCGCACCCGCCTCGAGGAGGAGCGGGAATCCGAGAAGGCCCGCATCCGAAGCGGCAAGCCCTGAACGGCCGCCGGGGAACCCGCGCCGGCCCGGCGATTTCAGCCGGCGAGATCGAAGTCCGCGACTAACGGCAGGTGGTCCGACACGTTCGAGTCCTCCAGATGGTGGCGGATGCATCGGAGGCCTGAATTGAAGAAGATGTGGTCGAGCACGAAAGGCTGCCGCCGCCACGTGGGGACCTTGTGCTGGACCGTGGCATAACCGTGCTCGGCGAACTGCTCGACGATCGGGTCGTCCTGGCTCACGTTGAAGTCGCCCCCAAGGATCGTCGGCAGATCCGAGGCGGCGAGGCGGTCGGCAACGAGGTCGCGCTGCCACGGATACATGGTGCTGCTTATGCCCAGCATGAAGAACGCGAGAAGGTGCACGTTGTAGATCTGGACCTCCCGCCCATTGACCAGGGTCTTCGCGCCGATCATCACGCGGTCGGTCGGCGTCGTCTTTCTTCCGCGGAACACAAACTCGATCGCCGGCGACGGGACGTCGATGCGGAGCTTCTCGAGCAGCCGGGTCCGGGAAAATATCGCGAGGCCGATCCCGAAGGGCAGTTCTCGGGGATCCGCCTTGGGATATGAGAACCAACTGTCGTATTCGCGCAGCGCCTCCTTGATCAGCGAATAGTTCGGCGGCGGCTCGATCTGGACGCCCCCGAACTGGGCGTGCTCGACCTCCTGCAGCAGGACGATGTCCGGTTTGTGGCGCCGGATCTCTCCGACAGTCGCCTTGATGTCGACCGGCCCGCTGTCGGGCGCCTTGGCGTCCCACGCCATGCCAAACTGCATGTTGAATTGGAGAACCCTGAACATGCTAGGTGCAGTCCATAGCTCGCTGGTTCTGGAATGCCGGCGGCTTCATGGGTAAATTCGCGTTATAGGTGGCTTCGCAAACTGATTGCAGCAACTCTTATTTGGCGCAGAGTCGTTTTTTGGGCCGCTACTCGGGCTCGGCTGTCCCCTCGACGACCCATTCGCGGGCCTCGGGAACCTGCTCGAAAAAGGCGCGTAAAGCCGCGCCAAGATGCTCCGCGTACCGGAAATGGGCGCCCATTCCCGTCCGGAGCTCTGCCTCATAAATGAACTTGTCGGCATGGGTCCCATGTTCGAAAGGCGTCTGGGCTCCAAGAAGCAGCGAATAGACGTATGAAGGCGACTCGCGCTGCATTAGCTCGCGTGTAAGCTCCATCTGGTCAACTAGAAGCGAATTGTGATCGACATGCCGGATCTCGGGAGGAAGGTAGAAGCCCGCCTGAATTAGCGGTGTCGACCGGTTGCCTGTCCGGTGCCGGTTCAGGTCGCGCAGCTCGGCAAGCGCCATGTTGTTCCATGCGAAGGTGACCCGCATCCGCCTGGTGGCCTCGCCCTGCTGCCCATAGCGGTTGGCCCTGTGGCGCAGGGCCTCAGGGACGGGTTGCGCCTGGGGAAACCATGGAGGGGCCGCCCGGTCGACGTTAACCCACACTCGGTCGGCGAGCGGCAGGATGCTCAGGCGCTCGAGACCCATCTTGAGCGACGCGGCGAGCTCCTGGCGCGCCTGCTCCGCGAACGAAGCGTCCGCGTAGCTGTGCCTCATGAGCCTAGGCGACTGCTTCAGGAGCTCGTCGCGAATCAGCGCGGACGCGGCTCGCGCCTCCGGCTGAGGAAGCGAATCGAGGTGTTTCACGGTCTGTGCCCACATCCGGGACGTCTGGACCAGCCCGACATTCGTCCTCGTTGCAAACGGGACAAAATAACGGGCGCGGTCCAAGGCGTAGTTCTTCCTCATCCGCACAGCCACGGCGGCCTTGGCGTCCTTCGGGATTCGGACCCGCTCGGGCTCCGCAGCTGCAAGAGCGTCCAAACGGGCATATTCGGCGTTGTACGCCGCAAAGGAGCGCGCGAGGACGTCGCGCCACCGCGGCGCAAGGTCCAAGGGGATCCCGAGTTCATCGGCACCCGGGATGTTCGCCGGATCCATCGCGATGTAGCGCGTGCTCGATTCCTGCCCGTCCGCCATCTGCGCGACCTCGAAGATCTTGTAGGCCAGCCACATGGAGACCCCGTCGAGCGCCACAGCGAGCCCTCCCGTGAGGCCGCCGATGGACGCATGGCCGTAGTCGACGAATTTCAGTATCCGGTCGATTGAGGCGTCTGGATTCGCGACATCGACCTTGGCCAGGATCGCCGCGATCCCCTCGTTGCTGCGGGAATAGCGGGCCAGCACCGATGCCAGCAGCTCGGGCGTAACCTTCGGGAGATCCGCAGCGCTGGGAGGCGGTACAAGGGCGAGCCCGGTGACCTTCATGATGGGCCCCAATGAGGCAGCAATTGGATGAGGAAACAATTCCGGAAACCGCGAGCCACCGGAATTCTGCGCCCGCGTCCCGCGGGATGGCCGGGGCGCCGGTTCCCGGGCGTAACATTTCCTTGAAGCCGACGTCTAATTCAATGTAGCCACAAGGCACCCGCAACCTCCGATTCAAATGAAAATCGCACAAATGTCCCTTTTTGCCCTCGCCTGCGGCGCAGCGCCATTGGCGGCCCGCGCAGGCGTCGCGATCGGAATCAACGTCGGCGTCCCCGAGATGGTCGTGGGAGTCCAACCGCCGCCGCCGAGGGTCGAAGTCGTCACGATGGCCCCGGGACCCGGATTCATTTGGATCCGCGGCCATTGGGTCTGGCACCGTGAGCGATGGGAATGGAAGGGCGGGTACTGGGACCGCGTCGCGCAGCCCGGTTCCACCTGGATTCCCGGGCGGTGGGCCGAGCGCGGCAATGGGTGGGTGTGGATCGAGGGCCACTACGCCGTGGTGGCAGCGCCCCTACCCCCGGCTCACGGGCAGCCGGTCGAGGTGATTGCATCGGAGGAGCCGCCCGCCCCCATAATCGAGGCCGTGCCGATCGCGCCGGGACCCGACTTCTTCTGGATCGGCGGCCACTGGCACTGGAACGGCGGCTGGGTCTGGCTTCACGGCCACTATGACCGCCATCCCCATTTTCATCCGGGCGCCGGCTGGGAGGCCGGCCGCTGGGACCGCCGGGGCGGCAGTTGGGTCTGGCACGAGGGGCATTGGCGCTGACGCACGCCAAGAGTCGGCCGCAGGAGGCTCCCTGGGAATGGCCGGGCCCGGGTGCCGGCTAGTCAGCGCCCGGACACCCAGCTCCCCAGTGGACCCTGGTAGAATCCGAGGAGGATCGATGCCAGGGTGAGCGCCGCGAGGGCGATGCCCAGGGCAAGCCCGGCTCCGCCGCGCGCGTGATCGGCGGTCGTCGGCGAGACGGCGGCCTCGTCGCTGAAGTACGCGGTGCGGATCCAGCCGAAGTAGTAATAGATCGAGATGACGACGCCCGCGACCGCGACCGCGATCAGTCCGAAGTGCCCGGCCTTGAACGCGGAGACGAAGACGAAAAGTTTTGCCATGAAGCCCGCAAAGGGCGGGATGCCCGCCAGCGAGCCTAGCCCGCAGGCAAGGACAGCGGCCAGGAAAGGGCTCTCCCTAGCGAGCCCGGCGTAGTCCCCGAGCTCCTGCTCTGTGTCATCGGGCCCAGCGAGAACCGTCATCACCCCGAATACGGCAAACGAGGCGATCAGATAGGCGTAGAGATAGAAGTACACCGCGCCGATCGCCATCGGCACGCGCGCCGCGGACACGACGGCCAGCAGGATGAAGCCCGCGTGGGAGACGCCCGAGAGGCCAATCAGCCGTTTGACGTTGTTCTGCTTCAGCGCCGCCAGGTTGCCGAAGAGGATCGTGGCCGCCGCCATGATCGTGAGCACGGGTGCGACCAGCCAGGCATACGGGACGAAGACCTCCGTCACGAGGATCAGAAGGACGACAAAGCCCGCGGCCTTGGATGCGACCGCAAGAAACGCGGTCACCGGGGTGGGCGCACCCTGGTAGACGTCCGGGATCCATATCTGGAACGGGAAGGCCCCGATCTTGAACGCGACGCCCGAGAGGACGAGGACGATGCCGGCCGCCGCCAGGAAGTTGTGTGGATTGGCCTCCAGAAAACCCGCGAGTCCGGCGTACTGCATGGCCTCGCCCGTCCTGCCGGCGAGTCCGTAGCTGCCCGCGACCCCGTAGAGAAGCACGATCCCAAAGAGGAGGAGCGCCGAGCTCAGTGCGCCCATGACGAGGTACTTGAGCCCCGCCTCGAGCGTCTTCGGGTTCGAGTGGTAGTAGCTCACGAGAATGTAGAGGCCCACCGTCACGGTTTCCAGGGCCACGAAGAGCATCACGAAGTTGCGGCTCTCGACGAGGAGCATCATTGACGCCGCAACGACAAGGACGACGTGGTGGAACTCCACCCGCTGGACCCGCTGCCAGGACAGGCTCTTTAGCGCCAGGAGCGAAACCATGATCGAGGAGAGGAGGAAGAACACCCGCATCAGCTGGCCCGACGGGGACAGCATCAGGAGGCCGCTGAAGGTCGCGCGATAGGAGGTGTCGAAATTGAACGCGAGCACGGCCAGGATACCCAGCTGGCCCGCGATCGAGACCGGCGGGATCCGGCCGTGCAGCGCCTTCGGAAGGACTGTCTCGAGCACGAGCAGGAGCAGCGCGAGGCAGCCGAGGGACAGCTCGGGCCATATCGCGGACCACGGGTTCCCGGCGGCCATGCTTTGTAGGGCGGAGGAGTCCATGTGGGTGCTGCGGAAGGCGCCGCGGGTTCGGCTATCGGCTGGCCACCACGGCCGCGGGCGCGGCCGCGAGCGCCCGGTCGATTCCGGCCGAGATCGACTTCGGCCAGATGCCCACGAAGAGCAGCGCCGCCATGAGCACGAGGGCCGGGAGCTTCTCGCTCCAGCCGATGTCGGAGGGTGGATCGGCTGCGGCGACCCGCGTGAACGCCTCCGACTGGGGCCCGAAGAACACCCGGGCCGCGGCGCGCAGCCCGTAGACGGCCGAGATCACGGTCCCGGAAATGGCCACCACGGTAAGTCCGTGGGAGAAGTTCCAGAGCGCGACGAAGATCGTCAGCTCGCCCCAGAAGTTTGCAAACCCGGGGAGCCCTATGCTCGCGAAAGTCGCCGCAACGAATAGGGCGGCCAGCACGGGAGCCCTCTGCGCGAGCCCCCCCATCTGCTCCATGTCGAAGGTGCGCGTGCGGTGGTGGACGCTCGTCGCGAGAAGGAAGAGCAGGGCCACCGAGAGCCCGTGGGCCACCATGAGCATGACCACTCCGCCCGCGCCCAGGACCGAGCCGGCCGCGATTCCAAGGAACGCGTAGCCCATGTGCATCACCGAGCTGTAGCCGACCATCTGCTTCAGGTCGCGCTGCGCCATGGTCACCAGCCCGATCGCGAGAACGTTTCCGACGGCCGCGACCACCGCGAGGGCGTGGCCCCACTGCAACGCCCCGAATGGCAGCAGCGGAAGCGCGATCTGCAGCAGGCCGTAGAGGCCGAACTTCTTGAGGACGCCCGCATGCAGCATCGCCGTCGAGCTGGGAGCGGCACCGTAACCGAGCGGCGCCCATGAATGGAAGGGCCAGAGGGAGACGAGGATCCCGAAGCCAAAGAGAAGGAGCCCGAAGATGTGCCTTTGCGTGGCCTCACCGAGCGGCCGCGATGCCAGCGCGTCGCGCAGGACCATGACGTCAAAGCTGTTTGCGCCGCTCTTGACGTAGATGGCGATGAGCCCGACGAGCGAGAGCGTCGCCCCCAGCGTGAGGTAGATCGTCATCATCATCGCGGCGTAGGTGCGGTCGCGCCCGCCCCAGATGCCCACCATGATGAACGTCGGGATCAGCGCCAGCTCGTGGAAAAAATAGAAGAAGAAGACGTCCACGCTCGCAAAGGTCCCCATCAGGCCCGCATGCATGACGAGCAGCAGCAGCAGGTAGGTCTTCATACGTTCCGCGCCCGACTGGATTGCGTAAAGGCCCGCCGCAAAGCCGACGAGCCCGGCCAGGACGAAGAGCGGCAGCGAGATCCCGTTCAGTCCGAGCTTCAGCCCGACCCCGAACTGGTCCAGCCCCGTGGAGTACCTTGAAAGAAACGCATAGCCGTGGGCCTCTTTAGCCGCCGCGCTGAAATTCCACCACACTTCGATCGCCATAAGGGCCGGCACCGCGAATCCCGCGTACGCGAGCTTGACCGTCCAGCGCTTGGGCAGGCCGAGTGCGATCGCGAGCGCGACGGCCAGCGGCGCGGCGACTGAGATCAGGAGGGGGTCGAAGGCAACGGCGCTCATCTCGGGGGTTAGAGGACGCCGGCGGCGTAGGCCCACAGCACGACCACTCCGCCCAGGAACCAGTAGACGTAGTTGCTCAGGCGGCCCGTATGAAGGGCGCGAACCCCGAAGCCGACGATCTCGGTGGCGCCGGCGAGCCCCCGGACAACGACGCCGGCCAAACCCACGACGTCGATGAAGTTCAGGATCATGGCTGCGCGCTGCTGGATCCTCGACACGAAGCACCCGTACGCGGTGTCAAACGACGTCCTCAGCGCGACGAGGAACCCGAACACGGCCCGGGACCTTCTCTCGAGGGCGTCGCTTCCGTCGTTACCATAGAACGCGAGCGCCGTCCCTGCGCCGACGACCAGCACGACAATGCTGGCGGCCAGGACGATCGCATGGGTAGCGCCCTCCGCCTCCGGGATCTGCGCAAACACGCCCTCAAAGGCCCTCGGGTACGCGCGCCAGTACCCGCCTACGGCCGAGAGCGCCGCAAGCAGGACGAGCGGCGCGGTGAGCGTTACCGCGCCCTCGCGCGCATGCTGAGCGGATTCTCCCGCAGGGGCCCCGAGGAACACGATCTTCCAGAGCCGGAGCATGTAGAATGAGGTCAGGATCGCGGTGAACGCGAGGACTGCGAACACCGCGCGGTTGCTGTCGAAGGCGAGCACGAGAATCGCGTCCTTCGAGAAGAAGCCGGCCAAGCCGGGCATTCCGACGATGGCGGCGACCGCGACCGTGAACGTCCAGAACGTCACCGGCATCCGGCTCCGCAGCCCGCCCATCCTGAAGATATCCTGCTCGTGGTGGCACCCGAGGATCACCGAACCGGCCCCCAGGAAAAGAAGCGCCTTGAAGAAGGCATGCGTCGTCAGGTGGAACATCGCCGCACCCACCGAGCCCAGCCCGAACGCGGCCACCATGTAGCCGAGCTGGGAGACAGTCGAGTAAGCGAGGACCTTCTTGATGTCGCGCTGCGTGACCGCGCACAGCGCCGCGTACAGCGCGGTGAGCGTTCCGACCCAGGCGATGACGGTCTGGGCCTGCGGCACCATGAGGACGTTGACCCGGCAGAGCATGTAGATGCCGGCGGCCACCATCGTCGCCGCGTGGATCAGGGCCGACACCGGCGTCGGGCCCTCCATTGCGTCGGGGAGCCAGACCTGGAGCGGCAGCTGCGCCGACTTGCCTACCGCGCCGCAGAACAGCAGGAGCGGGATCAGCCGGCTGTAAACGGCGTGCGAGCCGGCGTGGTCCGCTCCGAGCGCGGTCAGGCTCACCGTGCCATTCGACCAGTAGCAGAGGATGATCCCCAGCAGGAACCCAAAATCGCCCACCCGGTTGACGATGAAGGCTTTCTTCGCCGCGTCTGAGGCGGACAGTCTCTCGCGCCAGTGATTGATGAGAAAATAGGAGCTGAATCCAACCAGGTCCCAGAAGATGAACATCATGAACAGGTTGTCAGCCAAGACGATGCCGATCATCGAGAACATGAAGATCGACAGCCCCCCAAAGTAGCGCGCTTTCGCGCCGTCGTCGCGCATGTAGCCGAGCGAGTAGACGTGCACGCAGAGGCCGACGACGCCCACAATCGAGAGCATGAGAGCCGCGAGGTCATCGAACTTGAAACCGATCGCGATAGCGAACGACCCGAGCCGCAGCCATTCCCATGAAGCCGTGAAGCGCCCGGCGCCGAACGCCAGCGAAAGAGCGCCATACGCGACGAGCGCGGCCGTGAGCACGGACACGGCCGAGGCGAAAGTCCCCCTCCGGCCAAGGAAGAGCGTGATCAGCGCCGCCGAGGCGAGCGGCGCAAGCAGGACGAAGAGCGCGGTTCCCAGTGGCGTCATGTGTCGCGGCTTGGGGTTGCGTCAGTGCCTCAGGGAGTCCAGGCGGTCGACCTGGACGGTGTGGCGCGCGCGGAAGAGCGCGACGATGATCGCAAGCCCCACGGCGACCTCCGCGGCCGCCACGGTCAGGATGAAGAAGACGAAGACGTCGCCGTCCTCCGTTCCGTTGAAGCGCGAGAAGGCGACGAGCGCCAGAGTCGCGGCCACCAACATGAGCTCCAGGCACATGTAGATCACCAGCGTGTTTCGCCGGACCACGACCCCGAGGAAGCCGATCGCGAAGAGCGCAGCGCTCAGCAGCACGTAGGCGTCGAGTGTCGGCGTCATTTGGAGCCCTCGGCCTCCCCGGTCCGCCGGCTGATGACGATGACGCCCAGCATCGCGATCAGGAGCAGGAAGCCCATCACCTGAACCGGCAGCAGGTAGGTGGTGAACAGCTGGTACGCGTAGAGCTTGAGCGTGGAGCCGACCCCGTGGCCGACCGGCGGGCCGGACGCCAGGCGGCCCCGGACCGCGAGGAGGTCAAGGCCCGTGACAAGCAGCGCGGCAGCCACGAACCCCGATAGCGCCTGCAGCGGCCGAAACCTCCACGGCTGGCCGCCCTGCATGTCCAAGAGCATGATGATGAAGAGGAAAAGCATCACCACCGCGCCCGCGTACACCCACACCAGGATGAACGCGAGGAAGTAGGCGTGCAGCTGGACAAACAGGCCGGCGATGCCCGCGAGGCACAGCAGGAGGCACATAGCGCCGTTCACGGCGTTCTTGCTCAGGACGACGCAAAGCGCGCTGGCAAGCGTGAGAGCCGAAAGGGAGACAAATGCGATCTGGTTCATCGTGCCGGCCGTCAGTGGTGCCCGCCGCCCCTCGCCTCGGCGGCCTTCTTGACATCCCATTTGAAGTGCCTGTCGGGAAGCGTTCCGCCGAGTTCGTAGAGCCTGTCCTTGTGGTTCACCATCTCGGCGCGGCTGTAACCGGACATCGAATACTGATTCTGCAGGAAGATCGCCTCCTCCGGGCACACCTCCTCGCACAGCCCGCAGTAGATGCACCGAAGCATGTCGATGTCAAAGGCCTGCGGCGCCTTCTCCACCTGGTCGATGCCGGCGCCCTCGGGCACCGAGCCCGGGGTGATCCGGATCGCCTTCGGCGGGCACACGAACTCGCAGAGCTGGCACGAGACGCACTTCTCGCGGCCGTTCGGATCCTTGACGAGCGTCGGGACGCCCCGGTACCCGGGCGGTATCGCCGGCCGCTGCTCCGGGTATTCCATCGTGTCCGCCGGGCCCAGCAGGTGCTTCAGCGTGGTCCACATCCCCCCGAAGAGCTGCGGGAGATAGGTGCGCTCCACCAGGGAGAGGGCTCTTCGTTGGACTCGGATGACGGCCATGGTCTTCTGGGATCCCCCGGTTATTGCTGAACGGCCCAGATTCCGATCGCGTAGGCGATCAGGTTGGCGATGGAGAGAGGGAGCAGCCTTTGCCAGCCCAGCTTCATCACCTGGTCGTAGCGGAAGCGCGGCACCGTCCAGCGGATCCACATGAAGACAAACAGGGTCAGGAGCACCTTGCCCGTCAAGATCGCGATCGAGACCAGCCCCGCGGCAAGGGGGGTGAGCCAGAGCGCCGATCCGGTCAGTCGGTGCAGCCACTCGAGGAGCTGCGCGAGCGAAAACCAAGGAAGGAGGTTCCATCCGCCCAGGAAAAGAAGCGCGAACACGGCGGACCCTACGATCATGTTGGCGTATTCCGCGACAAAGAACAGGGACCACTTGTAGGCGCCGTACTCCGTGTGGAACCCGCCCACCAGGTCGGCCTCGGACTCCGGCATGTCGAAGGGCTGGCGGTTCGTCTCCGCGAACAGCGCGACGGCGAAAACGAACGCAGAGACCGGCATCGTGAACAGGAACCACGCCCCGCCCCAGAATCCCGGACGGCTCTGGAATTCGACCACCCGCGCGAGGCTGAGCGAGCCGGCCATCCCCGGCTCGTTCACCCACAGGAACACGGGCAGAACGGCGAGCACCATCGAAAGCTCGTATGAGATCAGCTGCGCCGAGGCGCGGACGCCGCCAAGGAAGGGGTATTTCGAGTTGGAGGCCCAGCCAGCGAGGATGAGCGAATAGATCCCCAGTGACGCCACGGCGAAGACGGCCAGTATCCCGACATCAACGCTTGCGAGGGCGAGCGGCACCACCCCGCCTTCCGGCCCGAGATAGGCGCCGAACGGAACGACGGTCACGGTCGTGAACGCCGGCACCATCGCCACGACCGGCGCCAGCGTGTAATAGAGCCTGTTGACGTGGTTCGGGAGCGGCTCCTCCTTGAACAGGAATTTTCCCCCGTCCGCCATCAGTTGGAACACCCCCAGCCGCTGCAGGATCCCGCTTCCCGGGATCCAGGCGAATATCGGGGGAAGCGCCCGGTTTGGGCCGGGCCTGCATTGAATCCACGCGCACACCTTGCGCTCCGCCATCGAGCACGCCGCCGCGATCGGGAAGATGACCGCAATCACCGCAAGGCTCTTCAGGACGCCCTGCGCGGCCAGCGGAAGACCCGTGAAGAATTCAATCACGGCCTCGCCGCCTCCTTTGGTGCGGGGGCGACCGGATCGAAATGGAGCGACGGCCCCTCGGCGAACGGGAGGCCCGCCCAGGGCCTCCCGTCGAGGAGGAGACCGGTGTCCGGAATGCTGCCGTAGCTGACCGGCCCCAGCGTCGGGACCTCGGCCGCGATCTGCGCCCACAGCGATTCGACATCCGCGCGGAGTCTGGGTCCGCCCACGGCGGCCGTTAGCCCCGCGAGGACAAGGAGGTCATCGCTCGCGCCCGAAACGCCAGGCACGGCCCTCGCAAACCTCTGGATCCTGAACTGCTGATTCACGAAGGTGCCGCTCTTCTCGAACACCGTGAGGGTCGGGATGACGACGCGGGCGGCAGCGCTCGTCTCATTGGCGTGGGTCCCCAGGTACACGATTGCGATTCTCGCGAGCTGGGCCGCGCTCAGACCGGCAGCCGCGAGATCCTCGCCGATCGAAACCACGGCCGTCACCTGCCCCGAGTCTATCTGCGCGCCCAGCGAGTCGAGCCTCGCCGACGGCAGGCCGGCAACGAGGCCGGTGACGAGAGCCCCGCGCACATTGGGATTGCGGTCGGCGGAGACGAGGAGCCCGTCGCCCTTCTCCACCCGGGAAACAAGGGACGCACTCGCCCCGAGCGCGCCGCAGAGTTTCTTCGTGAGGAACTGCTCCTCGACCGAGCTGCGAGCCGACCCGACGACGGCGACGCCGCCCCTCGCCAGTATCGCTGCGGCCTCCCTGACCGCGAATTCGAGCGCGCTCTCCGCCCCGTTAACCCTGACGGAGTCCAGCCGGCCAGGGGCGCGGACCGCCTTGTAGAGGATCCGACCGCTGTCGGCCATCCACGTGTCGTTCACCCCGTCGTTCTGGCGCGGGGTGATCCTGTAGACGACGCCTTCGCGGGACCACGCGACCGTGTTCGCGCCCACGCTTGAGCCCGCGTCGATGCTGTTCGTCTGCTTGAGGAACCAAACGCGCATCTTGAACCTGAAATCCGTGCTCGTGAGGGCCCCGACGGGGCAGATGTCCACGGTGTTGAGCGAGTAGTTGTTCTCAAGCCTGCGCCCCGGGTAGCACGTGAGGGTGCTGTAGCTCCCGCGGTCGGTGAAGCCGAGGACGTCGTCCTTCGCCACCTCCTTGCAGAAACGGACGCAGCGCGAGCACAGGATGCAGCGCTCGTCGTCCAGCATGACGCGCGGGCCGAGCAGGGTCCGCTTCGGCTTCACGTTCTTCTGCTCAATGTAGCGGGAATAGCCCCTGCCGTAGCCCGTGGACTGCTCCTGGAGTTTGCACTCGCCCGCCTGGTCGCAGATCGGGCAATCGAGCGGATGGTTGATGAGGAGGAACTCCATCACGCCCTCGCGGCAGTCCTTCACCATCGGCGTCGTGGTGCGGATGTGCAGTCCCGGCAGTGCGTTTGTCGCGCAGGCAATCGTCGGGCGGGCAATCCAGTTTATCCTCTGCCTTCCCGTCGCCGGATCAATGACTGGGGCCTTGCTCGCAGGATCGACGGCCGGCATCCCCATCTCCACGAGGCACATCCGGCAGTTGCCTGCGACCGTCAGCTTGGAGTGGTAGCAATAGTGCGGCACGTCGATACCCAGGCGCCTCGCGGCCTCGATCATGTTGGTGCCCTTGGGCACGGCGACGTCCCTGCCGTCAATGTTGACGGTGATCAGGTCCTTGGCGGCGGGCTGGATCATTTTGCGTCGATGGAGGTTTGCCGGTTCGGCGGATTCAGACGAGCTCGGGCCCCGCACCGGAGTCCGCCCCCTTCTTCTCCTGGGGGTAGGCCTTGAACTCGTCGCCGAACTTGGTGACAAAGCTCTGCGTCGGCCACGCGCACGCCTCGCCGAACGCGCAGATTGTCCGGCCCGCGATCTGGTCGGCGACGCTCTTCAGGAGCGCGCCGTCCCCCGGGCGCGCGTCGCCGTGCACCATGCGCGCCGTGATTCTTTTCATCCAGAGCGATCCCTCCCTGCAGGGCGTGCACTGGCCGCAGCTCTCGTGGGAGTAGAACGCGTTAATGTTTCCGAGCGCCTCGACCATGCTGGCGGAGTCGTCCATGACGATGACGCCCCCCGATCCGCCCATAGAGCCGACCATAGCGAGCGAGTCGAAGTCCATAGGGATATCCTCAACGCCCCAGTCGTACTCGACCATGTCGGCGCCCACCTTGCGCCTGCCCTTGTAGCGCTCGCCAAACTTCAGGACCTTTGCTGACGACCCTCCCGGGATGACCGCCTTGAACGTCCTGCCGGGCAGCGGCCCGCCGCACACCTCGTTCAGAAGCTGGCCCATCGTCAGCTTGCCGACCTCAAACTCGTAGTAGCCCGGGCGCCGCACCTGGCCCGAGACGCACAGGATCCTCGTCCCGGTGTTGTTCGGCGTCCCCATCCTTGAATACGCATCCCCGCCCATGTCCGCGATGTGCTTCACGTGGCAGAGCGTCTCGACGTTGTTCACGATCGTCGGGCACTGGTAGAGGCCGAGGACGGCCGGGAAATAGGGCGGCTTGATGCGCGGATAGGGCCTCTTGCCCTCGAGCGACTCGATCAGCCCGGTCTCCTCCCCGCAGATGTAGGCGCCAGCGCCGCGGTGGATGTATACCTCGCAGCCGTATCCGGTCCCCAGGATGTCGGGCCCGACGAAGTTCGCCGCCCTGGCCTCCGCGATCGCCTTCTCCAGGATCCTCGCCCCGTCCGGGAATTCCCCGCGGATGTAGATGAAGGTCCGCTCCACCCTGTTCGCGAAGCAGGTGATCATGATCGCCTCGATGAGCTGGTGGGGATCCCTGTGGATGATGTAGCGGTCCTTGAACGTGCCGGGCTCCGACTCGTCCGCGTTGACGATCAGGTAGACCGGCTTGCCGCTCCTGCGGTCCAGGAGCGACCACTTCACGCCGCACGGAAAACCCGCCCCGCCCCGGCCCCTCAAGCCGGACTTCTTCACCTCGTCGACCAGCTCCTCGGGGCGCCTCTTGACGGACTTCCTCAGGACCTCGTAGCCGCCGTTTCGCAGATAGCACGCGAGGTCGGCCGAGTAGCCGGGCTCGTCGATGTGCCTGAAGACCAGCCGCAATTGTTCGGGCGCGGGCATCGTGTAAGGGTCAGCGCGCCCGCGCCGCGGGCGCGCCTGCCTTGATCTCCTGCGACAGCGCGCGGGCCTTCGCCGCGTCCACCCTCTCGTGAAGCTCGTCGTCGATCATGACGACCGGCGCCGTCCCGCAGCTCGCGAGGCACTCGACAAACTCCACCGTCACCTCGCCGTCCGGCGAGACCTCGCCCAGACCCGTGTTGAACTGCCTCTGGAACTCCGCGCACGTACGGTATCCCCCCATGAGCGCGCACGAGAGCGTGCGGCAGACCCTGATGTGCCTGCGCCCGATCGGCTTCTGCCGGAGCATGGGGTAGAAGGTCACGAGCTCGTACACGTTGATAGGCTGGATCTCGAGCTTCGCCGCAATCCACTCGATCGCCTCGTTCGAGATGTACCCCTGCTCCTCCTGCACGAAGTGCAGCAGCGGAAGCGCGGCGCTGCGCTTAACCGGGTAATGCGGGATCACCCCGTCGATCTTCTGGAGCGTCTCAGGGCTCAGGTTCATCACCGGTCGCACTCGCCCATGACAAAATCGAGGGAGCCAAGAATCGCGACTATGTCGGCCACCATCGCCCCGACGCACACCTTGGGCAGGATGGAGAGATTGCAGAACGAGGGAGCGCGGATCTTAAGCCTCCAGGGGATGCCGCCTCCCTTCGAGACGATGTAGAAGCCGAGCGCCCCCTTCGGGTTTTCGGCCTCGAAATACACCTCGCCCGCCGGCATCTGCGGGCCCTCCGTGACGATCATGAAGTTCTGGATCAGCTCCTCCATGGACGTGAGCACCTTGTCCTTGGAGGGCCCCACGATCCGCCTCGCGTCCTCGGCGCGCCAGCTTCCGTCGGGAAATTTCGCGATCGCCTGCCGGATGATGCGTACCGACTGGCGCATCTCCTCACCGCGCACGAGGTAGCGGTCGTAGCCGTCGCCCTTCGTCCCGACAGGCACGTCGAAATCATACCGCTCGTAGCCGCTGTAGGGCTTGTCCTTGCGCAGGTCGAGCGGCACGCCGCTCGCCCGCAGGTTGGGTCCCGTGAGCCCGTACGCGATGGCGTCCTCCTTGGAGATCACGCCGATGCCCGCCGTCCGGTCCACGAATATCCTGCTCCGCGTGAGGAGGCTGAGGGTCTCCTCAAGCCGGGGAAGAAACTGCTCGCAAAACGCGTCCACCCGGTCCGTCCAGCCCTCGGGGACGTCGCGCGCGACGCCGCCGATCCTCGTGTAGCTCGTCGTGAACCGTGCCCCCGTCAGCTCCTCGAAGAGCTTGTAAAGCTTCTCGCGCTCCGCGAACGAGTAGAGAAAGACAGTCCACGCGCCCACGTCGATGCCGAAGGCGCCGAGGCCCAGCAGGTGCGCCGAGATCCGGGCCATCTCCGCCGTGATCACGCGGATGGCCTCGCAGCGCGGCGGGACCTGGATCCTCGCCAGCTTCTCGACAGCTATCGCATAGGCCATGTTGTTTGCCAGAGGGGCGAGGTAGTCCAACCTGTCCGTGTACGGCACGAACTGGTTGTAGGTCATGTTCTCGGCTATCTTCTCGTCGCCGCGGTGCAGGTAGCCGATCACCGGCTCCACCTTCTTGACCACCTCGCCGTCGAGCTCCATCTGCAGGCGCAGGACGCCGTGGGTCGACGGGTGCGACGGGCCCATCGAAATGGACATCCTTTCCGTATCAAACTCGCCGCGCGCGCTCTTCGCTGCGGAGTCCTGGAATGCGTGTTCGGCGGGCATGTCGGGCTCCGGTCTCAGGCATCGGGTTTCGGGCGGCGCTCGCTCCAGCTCTCGTCTTTGGCGCGCGGCTCGGCATCGGCCATGTTAATCCCGCCCTCCGGCGCCACGAACGGACCGCCCATCATCGGCGCTGCGATGGCCCCGGTCTTGGTCTCGGCGACCACCTCGGCATCCGGCAGCTCCGCCTCGATTCCCGCGAGCGGGAAGTCCTTGCGCAGGGGAAAGTGCGGATACCCGTCCCACATCAGGATCCGGCGCAGGTCGGGGTGGCCCGCGAACCGGATTCCAAACATGTCGAACACCTCGCGCTCGTGCCAGTCGGCTCCCGGCCAGAGGCCGACGGCGCTCGGCATCTCGGGCAAGGCGTCGTCCGCGCAATCCGACGCGACGCGGACATACTCGTGCCTCTCCGTCGAGAAGACGTGGTAGACGACCGTGAAACGCGGCCTGGCGCCCACGGCCCAGTCGACGCCCGTCACGTCCGACAGCATGTCGAACCCCTGCTCCTCCTTGAGCGCCCTGAGCACCGCCTGAAGGTCGGGCGCCGGCACGTTGACCGCCGGGTGATCGAGGCTGGCGCGATCGGTCACCCCCGCCCACCTGCCTTTTATCGCTGCGACGGCATCGAGTGCTGCGGGCATCACGCCGATAGGAGTTTGCTCGCGGACGGCTCCCGCTTCACCTTCTCCTGCAGTTTGACCAGCGCGTCGAGAAGCGCCTCCGGCCGCGGCGGACAGCCGCTCACGTACACGTCGACGGGAAGGATCCGGTCTACTCCCTGAAGGACCGCGTAGCTGCGGTACATGCCCCCCGTGCTCGCGCAGGCGCCCATCGCGATCACCCATTTCGGCGCCAGCATCTGGTCGTAGATCCGGCGGACGGCCGAGGACATCTTGTAGGTCACGGTGCCCGCGACGATCATCACGTCGGCCTGCTTGGGCGAGAATCGCATCACCTCGGCGCCGAACCGGGCGATGTCGAATCGGCTCGCGCCGACCGCCATCAGCTCGATCGCGCAGCACGCCAGGCCCATCGGCATCGGCCACATCGAGTTGCTCCTGATCCAGTTGATGACGGCGTCGGCGCGGGAGACGATGACTTCGCCCTCAATCTTGCTATTGTAGGCCAGTTCAGAGTTGGAGGTGACCATGGCGCGATTTGGGCAAAAACCACCCCACGGTACCGCGCCCGCAAGGTCGCGCAAGAAGGTTTTGCTGCGCGTGCCGAATTAACGCGGCCCGAGCGTCCAGACGCACGAGTCGGTCGCGGCGGTTGCGCCAAAATGCGCACTTGCCGAGACGCGGTTCGCGCCTGGGGAAAGCCTGACCCCGGGCCAAAGGAAGATGCGGTCGCCCGCCGGGTCCTGCCGGACGCCCTGGGCCACGCCGTTCACCTCGAGCGCCACCTGCGACGCATTCGAGTAGACCTTAACGTCCGCAACCGGGTCCGCCCGCTCGTTGAATCGGCTGCTCGCGATGTGCAGGACGGGGTCGGTGCTCCAATTCGCCTTGTAGAAGAAGAAGGCGTCCTTCCTCACCCTCCGGTCGTAGGTGACAAGGCCCTTGTCGTTGCGGCCCGGATGGTCGCCCTCGTTCCGCCCGTCCGACGCGAAATCATGGAGGCACCAGATGAACTTGGCCCACACGTACGGCCTGTTCTTGAGCGCGGCCCAGTAGGCCTCGTGGTAGAGGTCCTGGTATTCCTCCGGGTGAAACGGCCCGCCATGCTCGGGGGGCCCCGGGTTTTGCGCGTGCTGGAAGATGCTCGCCCCGGCCCCGAATTCGCTAATCCCGAAGCGCGCCCTCGGGTAGTCGGCGTGCGTCGTGTCGAGCCACGCGGCAAAGTCGGAGGTCTTCCCGCGGTACCACCCGTAGTACCGGTTGAACGCGACGACGTCCGTATGCCAGTTCCTCGGGTCGGCGTTGTCATGGTCGGAGGCGTACGTCGAGAGCCGCGTCGGGTCCTCCTGCCGCACGACCGGGGCCAGCGCCGCGATCACCCCGTCGGCCGCGGGCCCGCTCGTCTCGTTCCCCACCCCCCAGAAGCATATCGACGGGTGGTTGAAATTCTGCCGGATCAGCTCGCGCAGCTGCTGCTTTGCGTTCTCGAGGAACTCGGGCGTGGCCAGCGCCTCGTTGACGAACGGGATTTCCGCCCAGGCGACGATGCCGGCGCGGTCGCAGCGCGAGTACCACGTGTCCGATTGCTGGTAATGGGACACGCGGACGGCCGTCGCGCCCGAGTCCTTCATGATCCCGAAATCCTCCGCCTCCTGCGCGCCGGAGATCGCCCACCCCTGGTCTGGCCAGTCCTGGTGCCGGTTGAACCCGTACAGGTTCAGATAGCTCCCGTTCAGGATGAATCCCCGGTCCGGGTCGACCGTGTAGGACCGAAGCCCCAGAGGCTGCTCTACGGCGTCCGAAAGGGCCCCCGCCGAACCGTCCGGGGAGACAGGCCGAAGTTCGACCCGAACCGTGTAGAGGTACGGGTCGGCCCCGGCGTTCCAGAGGTGGGGGTTTTCGATCGTGACGGGCTTGACCACCTCCACGGAGCCGTTGGCCTCCAGGTGCGTCCTGAGGGACGGAAAGTCGATTTCGACCCGGGGCGCGTCCGCCCTGGGCTCCTCGAGGATCGTCACCCCGACGTCGACCTCCCGCGGAGCGGTGCCATGGTTCTCGAGCTCGGCGCGGATGGCGACCGAGGCCGAGCGGGCGTTCACGATTCCCTGCTCGAGGAACACGCCGGGCGAGCCGTAGTCCAGCGCCGAGATCTGGACGGGATTGGTGGCGAGAAGCGACACGTCGCGGTACAGCCCTCCGAAAAACGTGAAATCCGCCGATGTCGGCGGAATGCCGAGGCGCCCATTGTCCACGCGCACCGCGATCACGTTGTCGGCCCCCGCGCGCAGGGCGCCGGTCGCGTCGAAACGGAAACGCGCGAATCCGCCCTTGTGGTTGCCGAGATGGACGCCGTTCACGTAGACGTCGGCCATCAGGCTTGCACCGTCAAACTGGAGATAGAGCCGCCTTCCTGCGAGGGACGCCTCAACGGCGAGGTGCCGCCGGTACCAGCCCGGACCGCGGCGGTAGTTGTTGCCTCCGTCCTGCCCATCGAGCGCGTTCCATGTGTGGGGAAGGTCGACCGGCTGCCACGCGTGGTCGTCAAAGCCGGGTTCCGGGGCATGGGGGTCGTCCCCAGCGAAAAACCTCCATCCCGGGTCGAGGCTGATGAGCTGCCGGCCGTCCCCGCTCCCGGAGGCATGCGCCCGCCAATATACGGCGGCAAGCGCGGCTGCCGCTGCAAGGAGGCGAAGGGGGCGCATGGGCAGAGGCTAGTGCACGAGGTAAAGTTCGCGCCAGTCGATTCGAACGATCGCGTTGTCGCGCCAGCCGCGGACGCCCGGATCAACGAGGAATCCCCGGTTCGTGTAATACAGCGGCACATAGAATGCCTCGCGGGCGTTGATCGCCTCCATCGCGTCAAATGCCTCCCCTCGGCCGGCCGCGCCGGAGGCGCGGTCGGAGGCCGCGAATGCGGCGTCGTAGGCGCGGTCGCTCGCGCCGGAGTCGTTGTTGGGATCGCCCGTGACCCCGACCTCGAGCATGTCGCGCGGGTCGGGGATGGACACCCAGCCGTCCAGGAGCACCTGGAACTGCTTTTCGCGCAGCGTGCTCAGGTAGACCTTGAATTCGACGGGGAGCACCGCCACGCGCACGCCCAGGTTTTGCGCCCACATCCGCTCTAGCACCTCGGCCACAGCGAGCGTCGAGCCCGTGTTGCCGTTGAGAGTGAATTCGACCGCCGGCAATCGCGCCCCGCCGGGGTATCCGGCCTCCGCCAGCAGCCTTCGGCCCTCCGCAGCGTCGAATCGGAACCCGGTTGCAGGCACGAAGCCGCCCGTGCCCGGACGGACCATGGCGTATGCGGGCGTTCCGAGTTTTCCGAGCGCCGCGCGGACGAGCCTCTGGCGGTCGATGGCAAGTGAGAACGCCCGACGGACCCGCGCGTCCCTGAAGGGCGTGCGGGACACGTTGAAGGTAAGGAAGTTCGTGCGCAGGATAGGCACCACGTGAAGCTCCCTGGGGTGCTCGGCCTCGTAGACGGAAACCTTGGTCTGGGGCAGCCGGGCGGTCACATGCAGCTGGCCCGCGCGGAAGGCACGTTCCTCCGCATTCTCGTCATCGGTCGGATAGAACCAGATTTCCCGCAGCCTGACGCGGTCGGCGTCCCAGAAGCCCGGGTTGCGCCTCACGCGGACATACGCGTTCGGCCTCCATTCATCCAAGATGAACGGCCCGTTGCTTACGAGCGCGCCCGGGCGCGTCCACGGGCCCCCGCGCTGGCGGCGGC
>DATNHT010000095.1:0-12939 GCA_035604815.1 Opitutaceae bacterium | reverse complement strand
CTGGCCTCGATGTCGCACGAGATCCGGACGCCCATGAACGGCGTCATAGGGATGACGAGCATCCTCATGGAGACCAAGCTCACGGCCGAGCAGCGGAACTTCGTCAACACGATCCGCACCTCCGGAGAGGCGCTCCTGACGATCATCAACGACATCCTCGACTTTTCGAAGATTGAATCGGGCAAGATGGAGCTGGAGAAGGCCCCCTTCGAGCTGGCGCTGTGCGTCGAGGAGGCGCTCGACCTTTTCGCGCCCACGGCGGCCGCGAAGCGCCTCGAGATCGGCTACCATGTCGAGCCGGACGTTCCGCCCTGGATCGTGGGCGACGTTACCCGCCTGCGTCAGATCATCGTCAACCTCGTCAACAACGCCATCAAGTTCACGCTAGCCGGCAGCATCTCGATCCACGTGAGGAGGATCCCGATGGACACGAATTTCAGGGCCATTCACCAGAGCCGGATGCGGCTGGAGATCACGGTGCAGGACACCGGCATCGGAATCCCCGAAGACCGGATCGACCGCCTGTTCAAGGCGTTCAGCCAGGTGGATTCGTCGACGACCCGCAAGTACGGCGGAACGGGCCTCGGGCTGGCGATCTGCCAGCGCCTGTGCCAGCTGATGAATGGCGACATCCGCGCCGAGAGCGTGCTCGGCAAGGGGTCGATATTCACGATCGCAATCATGACGGAGGCGGCGCAGCGCCCGCCGGAGGCCGCCCCGACGCCCCACGCAGAGATCGAGCTGCGCGGCGCCCTGGCGCTCTGCATCGAGGACAATCCGATTACCCGTGCGCGCCTGCGCACCCTGTTCGAGACCCTGGGCGCCACCTGCATCTTCGCGAATGAGCCGGAGTCCGCCGTGCTCATGACGTCCACCCTCCCCAAGCCGCCCGCGGTCGTGATCCTGGACCTCCCGGAGTTTGATAGCCAGAGGGCGTTCGAGCATACGTGGGCGATCAAGTGCCCGAGGGTGGTCCTGTTCCGGCTCGGCCAGACGCCTCCCCCGGCCCCGTCGGACGGGCAGCCGTACGCCACGGTTTCCAAGCCGATCAAGACGGTGCCGTTCCTCCAGGCCCTCTCGATGCTCTGGGACCGGACCGGCGGCGGGACCGTGATGCAGGCGCGGAAGGAGGACCGCCCGATCGCGGAGGAGATTCCGCTCAACGTGCTCGTGGCCGAGGACAACGCGGTGAATCAGAAGGTCGCCCTGCGGTTCCTCGAGAAGATGGGTTACCAGGCGGACGCCGTCGGCAACGGGCTCGAGGCGCTCAATGCGTTGAAGACGCACAACTACGACCTTGTGTTCATGGACCTCCAAATGCCCGAGATGGACGGGCTTGAGGCAAGCCGCAGGATCAGGAGGGACCTGCCGCCCGACCGCCAGCCGAAGATCATCGCCCTCACGGCCAACGCGATGCAGGGCGACCGCGAGATCTGCCTGGACGCCGGGATGGACGATTACATCTCAAAGCCCGTAAAGATGCACGAGATCGTCGCCGCGATCAGGCGCCAGTTCGCAAAGAGCAAGGTGGCCCCGTCCCTCAGCGGGTGACCTTCGGCCCCTCGGGCTGCAGGATGACCCGGCGGAGGCCGGCGATCTCCGCCGCGCGCGCCGGGTCGGCCGCGAGGTTTCGCAATTCCAGGGGATCCTTTTCCAGGTCGTAGAAGAGCCAGGGCGCACCGAGCGCGTCGAGGACAAGCTTGCGGGTGCCGGTCCGCACGCCCGCCCAGGCCCGGTCGCACTGGTCCGCAAGGGCCACCACCGACGGCATCGATATCCGGGAGGACCCGCCGCCTTCTCCCCGGGCCCCGGCGGCCGGAAGAGCCTCCGCCCCACTGGCCAGGTCCGCCGTCATCCGCGCCAGCTCGAGCAGGGAGATTGGGCCATCGTCAAGGCGGGCCGCGCCCGGAACACGGACCAGCATCGGCACCCGGATGCTCTCCTCGTGGGGCCAGCCCTTTCGGAACAGCCCGTGCGACCCGTGCATGTCACCGTGAACCGAGGTCAGAACGACCCGGGTGTCCCGCGGCAGGCTGCAGAGGAGCCTTCCCAAGGAGCGATCCGTCGCCTCGATGTGCGCGTAGTACCCCGCGAGCTCCCTGCGGGCCCGCTCGGCGGCCCGCCCGTCCGCGGGGACGTTGCCGCGGAGCGCGAGCGTCGCCGGGTCGCGGGCAGGAATCCCCGCGGCGGGCTCGGTGTAGGGCGGATGGGGCGCCTCGAGGCTCACGACGGCGAACCACGCCCCGCCGAGCCCGCGCAGCATTTCGGACGCCCGCTCGCACACGACATCGCTCTGGTATCCGCAAAAGCGGGCGGGCCGCGGCAGCCGGGAGCCGTGCAGCCAGGGATTGTTGAGCAGGAAGCCGCTCTCGAATCCCTCCCAGAAGTCAAACCCGCCCCGGTATTCCGCCGGGACGACGATCCTGGCATGCTCGTCCCCGGTCAGCCTCGCCCGCTTGTCCCTTCTGTAGAGGTGCCATTTGCCGAAGAACGCCGTCGAGTACGACCGGTCCCGCATCTCGTGCGCGATCGTGCGGGCCCCGGGCGGCAGCGGGTCGAAGTAGTCGCGGATCCCGTTCTCGGGCGACGCGACTCCGGTCAGCATCGCCGCACGGGCGAAGGGGCCAAAGGGGTGTGGCGTGACCGCCTGGGAGAAGTTCACGCTCTCGGCGGCCAGCGCGTCCAGGCACGGCGTCAGCGCGTTGGGGTCACCGGAATACCCGCATGCCTGCGCCCGCCACTGGGTCGTCGCTATCCAGAGGATATTCGGGGGCATCGGGAAGCTGCCTCTGGGACGCAGGCCCGCGCCCCTGCCCCTACTGCAGCTCGATCGGCATCTGTTGCACGCGGGCCGAGAGCGAGTCGAGCATGGCGCTTGTGCGCGGGGACGCCGGCTCGTCGCCCGCGGGGATCGAGGTCATCGGCGTGAAGTCGCGCAAAAGCACGCAGTAATCGCTGTTTACCATTATGCCGAGCAGTTCGCCTTGCTTGCTGAAGACGAGGTCGCCCCGCGAGGGCGCGAAATCCCCGAAGATCCGCTTGAACAGCCGGTTGTCGACGCGCACGTAGCCGACGTGCGAGGGGTCGAGCTTGAATCCGAGTTCGCCGTATCCCTTGCCCCCGTCGCTCACGAGCAGGGCCTCCGAGAACTTGAACGGATCAGCGGCGAGCGGGTAAACCTTGACGCCGATCGCGGCGACCTGCTGCGCGTCGACCGGCACAACGACCACGCGGGGATCCGCCTCAAGGAACTCGATCTGCGAGCCGCTTGAGCTGTAGCCGGGCGGCCGCTCGAAGCGGACCGCGATCTTTTTCCAGTCGACCCCGACGTCCCGGAAGGAGAAAGGGGTGTCCTCGACGTCGACCAGGGCGAACACCTGCTTGCCGTCGGTCGTGAACACGGTCTTCGACTCCCCGTCCTTTGTCGCGCTCCCGAAAAGGCCCTTCCTGGTGGCCGTGAAGGTCGTCTGCACGCGGTTCGCCAGGAAATCGTTGAACAGGATGTTCGCGCTTATCGGCCTGTTGTCGCGAATCTCCTTCGTCAGCTCCCCGGAATTCTGCGCGAGCTGCCCCACGCCCTGGGCGAGCTTGTTGGTGGACTTCTCGACCTCAATGCGCTCCGTCCGCTCGCTCTGAAGTTGATTCTGGAGGTCGCCCGCCTTGGCGACCAGCTGCTGTTTCTCGTGCTCGCCGACCGCCACAGCGACCGTGAGGCCCTCGATCTGCTTGCGGGCCTCGGCCTGCTGCCTCTCGAGCGTGACAAGCGCCTGCTTCTGGCGCTCCGCCTCGGCCCTCTTGTCCTCGAGCTCGCGCTGCAGCTGGGCGAGCTGGCTCCGTGTCAGCGTGGCCTCCTGGGTCTCCGCCTGGTACTTGATGTTGAGGTCGGCCTGCGCCTTCTGGGTGTCGACCAGCTGCGCCGTGAGCTTCAGACTCTCGGACTGCAGCTGCCCGAGCGTGCGCTCCCGCGCCGAGAGCGTCGTGTCGGAGGAGGCCAGCTTCTGCTCGAGCGCCTGGCGGGCCAGCTGCTCGTCCGCCAGAGACTGCCTCATCGCCTCGACCAGGTCCTGCTCCTTCGAAACCGTGTTCGCCGAGATCTGGTTGACCGGCAGCTGGCGCGGGCGCGCAGGCTCCGACCTCTCCCATCGCGTGAGCGCGATGAGGTTCAGGAACAGGAAGTCGACAATGAAAAGCAGGAGCGTCTTGTTCATGTCGCAGCCGGCGCAGCGGACGTTCTCTGGCCCTCAATGATCAGCCGGCGCTTGTAGCCCCGGACGTGCCGTATCTTGACAAGCGCGACGCAGATGATGCCGAACAGGTTGGACGAGTAGGCCGCCAGGAGGTTGGGCTCGATGACGCCGACGACCTGCAGGACGAGGGCCGCTGCCGTGCCCATCATGCCGACGTACAGCCCGCTGTCGAAGAGGTTCTCCTCGTTTTCCATGAGGCGGAGCTTGAGGAGCGGCGAGGCGTCCTGGCCGTCGATCTCCCGGATCTTGCGGAGGCAGGCCATGTACATTCCGACCTGGAGAGCGGCGAAAATGCCGATTGATACGAGTGTGGAGGTTTCCATTGTGACCGGGGTTGATGTTTCTGTTGGAGTGGTTTGCGTGGCCGTGTTCGCGAGCATCGGGAGCACGAGCCGCACGCGGTATTCCGAGGCGGGCGCAGCCTTAAGCAGGAAGGGTTCCGTCGCGGCGACGAGCAGCGCTGACATGACGACCGCCAGCACCCCCGCGCGCACGTGCTGCTGCGGCCCGGCGGACGGTCCCCCGGCGGGCGACACGATCCAGGTGTCGAGGCCGCGCAGGAGGAGGAAGATCCCGAGGATGTAGCCGGCGTACTTGACCGCCAGCATGAGCCGCGGGTGCACGAGCACCAGCGCCGCCGCCGCCCCCATCGCGGGACCGGGGGAGCGGTTGACGGGCACCGCCCGCTGGAGCAGCAGGTCGACGGCCCCCTGCCCGTCCGCGAGGGCGAGGCGCAGGTCCTCGGACCCGGCCTTTCCGTATCGCATGAGGTAATACGCCACCCGGTCGGCCGAGTTGGATAGAAGCGCCGCCGAATAGATGAACGGCAGCTGGTCGGGCGCGACACGGCTCAGGTGGGCGTATTCCCCGACTGTGCGGACGTTCTCGGTCCGCTTGAGGAGCTCACCCAGCTGCGTCCAGTCGAGTCGGCGGCCGAGGGACAGCAGGTCCATGTAGAATTCCTCGAGGTCCCCCAGCTCGTTGCGCTCGGTCGCCGTCTCGGCGAGCGCCCTCACCTCCCGCTGAAGCGTCGGGGAGAGGTGCTCTCCCTGGTAGAGGAGGCCCGCCAGGAGGATGAGCGCGTCGAGGGGCTGGCCGCCGGGGCGGCTCGCGGGGACAAACCTGCCCGTCCGCGCGATATCACGGGTCTTGAGGATCGCCTGGACGCCCAGGGAACCCGAATTCGAGAGGTACGCGCGGACCGTGTCGCGCGCTTTCTCCGGGATGAGGAAGATCATCACCGGGGTGCTCGGCCAGGCAGGCGTGCGCTGCCGCAGGTTGAAGAGCGGGTCGAGCGAGGGATCCCATCCGCCCCACGCCACGAGCGCCGGCTGCCGCGACGAAAGGGAGTCGAGGGCCCGCTCCAGGGCCGGCGCCCGCGGATCGCCCACGGCCTTCGAGACGTCGAGCAGGAATCTGGCGGGCCCGATCTTCTCCGAGTCGACCAGGTCGCGGCCGAATGCGGCCACCGACGGGGTCTCCGCGCCTGCCGAGCGCAGGAGCCCCTTGCTGACCGATTTCAGGCTGACCGGCAGGAGCCACGCCACCACCGCGATAACCGCGCCCGCGAACACGAGCGCGGGGCCCGCCGGCGGGGTCTTGCGGGTCTCTTGCTGTAAATGCATTTGCTGCTCTAAAGTATTGATTTGCGGGGCCGAAACGGCGTGATCACGCTGGTAAGTCTCACCGACCGATGTCTCTGGAAATTGTTCACTACAACGATCCAGTTTTGCGCAAGAAAGGCGAGAAAATCACTGCGTTCGACGGCGCCCTGGCCTCGTTCTCGGAAAGGATGATCGAGACCATGCACGAGGCGCGCGGCATCGGGCTCGCCGCTCAGCAGGCCGGCCGCGCCATCCAGCTGTTCGTCGCGGACCTGCGGGGCGTGGAGAGCGAGTTTGACTGGACGCTGGACGGGGCGAAGCCGCCGCTCGAGCTGTTCATGCCGATGATTTTCGCGAATCCCAAGCTGACGGTCGCCCGGGGGACCCCGATGGTCTCGTCCGAGGAGGGGTGCCTGTCGTTCCCGGAGATCCGGGGCGATGTGGTGCGCGCGGAGGCCGTCTCGGCGGCCTTCCGGGACCAGAACGGCCTCCCCCACACCCTCGAGTGCACCGGCCTCTTCGCGCGCTGCCTGCTCCACGAAACCGACCACGTGAACGGGATCCTGTTCATCGACCGGATGGACAAGGCGGTTCGCGCCGCGGTCGACGACGCGGTCAGGGCCCTCGCGAGGCGGACCAGGGCCGGCCGGGCCGCGGCGCCTTCGTGAGCATCGCAACCCGAACGGGCGACAGGGGCACCACGGCCCTCCTCCACGGCCAGCGCGTCCGGAAGGACCACCCGCAGATCGAGGCGGTCGGGGCCTTCGATGAGCTCAACGTGGAGGTCGGGGCGGCCCGGATGCTGGCGGCCGAGCCGCATGTGCGGGAGCTCCTGCGGGCCGTCCAGGGCTCGCTCGTCGCCCTCATGGGCGAGATTGCGTGCGCCGAGGAGGACGCCGCCGGCCACGCGCGCTCGCGGTTCGCCCGCCTGAGCGCCGGGGACCTGCGCCGCCTCGACAGGTCGCTGGCCGCGCTCGAGTCCGGGGGCCCGCGCATGGGCGGCTGGGCCACGCCGGGCGCCAACCCGGCGGCCCTCGCCTTCGACCGCGCCCGCGTCGCGGCAAGGCGGGCCGAGCGCCGGCTCGCCGCCCTCCCGGCGCACGGGCGGAAAGTCCGGCCCCTCCTCCTCAAGTGGACCAACCGCCTCTCGGACCTTCTATGGCTCCTCGCGCGGGAGGCGGAGTCCCGGCGGCGGTAGGCGAGTCCGGGCATCGGGGTTGCCCCCCCGAATGAACCTTTCGAGGACCGGCGCATTCCACTCTCACGAAGGCAACTGGTGTCCGCCCCCCACCACAACCTTGTCCAAGCTGCGCGCAACAACGATGAATCCGCATGGGACCGGCTCTTCCGGGCGAACCAGCTGCGCCTCGGCGGATACCCCGAGAGCCTTTCAGGGCTCGTCCCCGGTCTGCTGGAGTCGGTCCCCAGGGACGCCATCGACGGCGAGCCCCTGCGCTACGCGCGCACCGGCGACGGCCACTTCACGCTCTACTTGATAGGCCCGAACGGCGTCGACGTCCACGGGGCGCTGCCGAAGCCGGGTGAGCCCTGGTGGAGATCCCTGGAGGGCGACTGGGCGTGGCCGCGGCCCGCTGGGCCGTAGCCGCACCGGGCTCACGGGGCTTGAATTCCGGCCGCGTACCCGCAAGTGTGTCCCCGATGCCCCTAGCAATCGCAATCCTAGTGCTCGCCGCCGGATGGCGCGTGTTCACGCTCTACGTGCCCCCGCTCAGCAATTTTTCGCCCGTGATGGCGCTGGCCTTCTGCGCCGGCGCCTACACCCGGCGCGGCTGGATGTGGCTGGCGCCCTTCGCGGCGCTCATCCTCTCCGACGTGTACATCGACCGCTACTATGCCGCCGCCTACCACTACGAGTGGACCGCGGCCGGGGCGGCCATCAGGGTTTTCTGCTTCGCCGGGGCGCTCGGCCTCGGGGTCATCGTGTCCCGCAGGCGCAACTGGCTCAACCTGTTCGGGGGGGCCCTCGCAGGGTCGGTCCTCTTCTACCTCGTCACAAACACCGCCTCTTGGACGGCAGACGCCGGGTATGCGCACGACGCCGCCGGCTGGTGGCAGGCGATGACGGTCGGCCACGCCCAGTATTACCCCACCCTCTTCTTCTTCCGGAACACGCTCGCGAGCGACCTGCTCTTCACCGGATGCTTCGCATTCGCGATGGAGTACGTGTCGCTGCGCAGGGGCGAACCGAGCCTCCTCGCCCTAAAGCAGATCCGCCGCTAGCTCGGCGAGCCTCGAGCGCTCGCCCTTCGTGAGCTTCACGTGGGCGGCGATGGCCTGGCCCCTCATCCGGTTGTGGCAATAGACGAGACCGTTGCTGCGCGAGTCCACGTAGGGATTGTCGATCTGGGCGGGATCGCCGATCAGGACGATCTTTGAGCCCTCCGAGATCCGGGTTATGACCGTCTTGACCTCGTGCGGCGTCAGCTGCTGCGCCTCGTCCAGGATGAAGAACCGCCGCGCGATCGACCGGCCGCGGATGAAGCAGAGCGCCTCGATCTCGACGAGCCCGGTCCTGAGCAGCCGCTCGTAGGGCTTGATCAGGCCCGCGGCGGCGTGGTTGCCGTGGTTGCCCGCGCCCGGCTGGGGGGCCATCATCGACGCGATGTAGTCGTCCCGCTTCCGGTGCTTCTTCTTGGAGACCTTCTTCGACGCAAACTGCGGCTCCTTGGGCGGCTTCGACGGGATGAGGACCTCGAGCGCGTCGTAGTAGGGCTGGAGCCACGGCTTCATCTTCTCGTCGAGCGTGCCCGGAAGGAACCCGATGTCCTTGCCGAGCGCAATCACCGGGCGCGATATCGAGACGCCGTCGTATTTCGAGCTCTCGTCGTGCGTCTGGTGCAGCGCGCACGCGGTCGACAGGAGCGTCTTGCCCGTCCCGGCCTTTCCGAAGCAGGTGAGCATGTGGATGCTGTCGTCGAGCAGCGCGTCCATCAGGAACTGCTGCTCGAGGTTGCGCGCGCGGATCGGGATTCCGCCCGGCGCCTTGACGTACTCGGGTATCTTGAGCCGGCGCACGACGCCCTCACCGAAATACCGGGCGGGCATCGTCTTTCCCTCGTCCGAGCGCAGGAGGAGGTATTCGTTGAGGTAGAGCGGCCTCGCCGACTTCGCGTCGATCTCGAACTCGCCCTCGGAGCAGAAGCGCTGGAGCTCGTAGATGGAAAGCGGGATCTCGCGGTAGCTCGCCTCCTCGGCGTCCTGCGGGACCTTGTCGTTCATGTAGTCCTCGGACTCGAGGCCGACAGCGCGCGCCTTGAGCTGCACGTTGACGTCCTTCGTCACGAGGATCGTCGGCGGCGGATACTGCTCCTGGACAAACAGCGCCGAGGCTATGATCCGGTTGTCCTGCTTCGAAAGGTCCGGGATGATCGCCCTCAGCCGGTCCATCGCGGGCGAGCGCCGCCCCGGCTCCGCGAGGTACGGGTTGATGATGACCGAGAGGGAGCCGCCGTTCGGCAGCTCGACGCCCTCGTGCATGGAGCGCGAATCCGGCAGCAGCTCCTGGAGGATCCGGTGGACCCGGCGCGCGTTGCGCCCGCGCTCGGTCGACTGCTCGGACTTTATCGAGTCCAGCTCCTCAAGGACTTCCACCGGGATCGCGAGGTTGTTCTCCTCGAACTTGAAAATCGATTGCGGGTCGTGAAGCAGGACATTCGTGTCCAGCACGAACGTCTTAATCTTTGGCGTAACCCTGATCCGCGAGTTTGGGGCGGTGGCCCCGCGCAGGTTTTCCATCGATGTTGGGAATATCCTGTGAACAACTGAGCATGTTTGCAGCCGGCTGTCGATTAAAGAATCGAGTCCGCAGCGTTACAAACCCGCGCAGACACGCCGCTTACCGATCCGGGTTACGCCCGCCGGACCTCGACGCGCCCGCCGCCACCTGCGGCCGACCTGTAGATCGCCTCGATGATCGCCATGTGGTCGCGGCCCATCGAACCGGGGACGGGGCTTTCCCGGCCCGTGAGGATGCAGGCGGCAAAGTCGTCCATCTGGAGCGCCTGCTGCGGCACCGCAGGGATGTCGAGGCGCCCGCGCGATGTCGTCACCTCGAGCCCGCGGTATCCGAATGCCGGCTCGATCGCGATCCAGCCCCTCGCCCCCTCGGCCCTGAACCTGTTTCCGTTGTGCGCGTAGCTCGACAACCCCTCGCAGGTCACGCCCCCGGGGAACTCCATCGTCCACTCGATGGCCTCCTCGACCTCGTTGAAGAGCCCTGGGTTGGTCTTGGGAAGCTCCCGCGCTGTGACCGCGGCGGGCTGGCCCATGGCCCCCCGGCACGCGGCCTGGATCACGTAGATCCCGACGTCCATCAGCGGCCCGCCCCCCGATAGCGACCTCTCGATCCGCCAGGCCCTCTGGACAAAGGTCCAGCTGTCCTCCCCGCTCATCCTGCTCAGGAGCCCGAAATCCCTCTCGCGGGCCAGCCGGTCGAGTTCGATGTGGTGCGGGTCGAACTGGAGCCGGTAGCCGATCGAGAGCTTAACGCTCGCCTTCGAGCACGCCGCGATCATCGCGTCGCACTCCGCCACGCTGTTGGCCATGGGCTTCTCGCAGATCACGTGCTTGCCGGCCTCGGCGGCCCTGATCGTGTGCTCCGCGTGCAGCCCGTTGGGCGTCACGACGTAGACGATGTCGATGTCGGGGTTTCCGGCCATCTCGTGGACCGTGTCGTAATTCCAGATGTTCCTTTCCGGGAAGCCGTATTGGCGGCTCCACGTGACGCCCTTCTCATGCGAGCCCGTGACCACCCCGGCGAATCGGCACAGCTTCGTCTCGAGAAGGCCGGGGCCCAGCTGGCCTCGGGAGTAGAGGCCCAGGCCCATGACGGCGACGCCCAGCTTGCGCTCGCCGCCCCTGGTCGCCTCGCCGATCTCGCCGGCCAGGGTCCGCGCCGCGCCGCCGCCGAGCAATGCCGCCCCGAGCGTCATGTTGCGGACGAACGTGCGCCGCGAATGCACGGATTCATGGGAGCTCGGAGGCCGCTCGTTCATGGGATGGATCGGGTGACATTGGGGGCCCTGTCGCCGTGACGTGCCGGAATCCACTGAAATCGAGTCGTCGAAATGGGCAAGCCCCGTCGCGGCCGGGAGCCGCGGGTCCGGCTGTCCCCGGGATTACTTTGCGACCCGCTCGCCGGCGGCCTTGAGGGGGATGGAGGCATCGAAGAAAAGCTCCATCTTCTCTCCCCTTGCCTCGACTGAAAGCACGTCGCAGGTGCCCTCCAGCCTCTGCCCCCGGACGTCTGCGCCGAGGAAGTTGCAAACCGTGTACTCCTCGTCCACCGAGATGACCCTGAAGGCCGAGGCCTTCGACGCGCCGTTGCCGTCGCCGATGATGGAGCGCATCAGCCCGTAGTAGCGATAGCGGTATAGGATGGCGTCGTGCGGGCGGCCGAGGTCGCTCATCGCCGCCGCCATCATGAGCTGGACCTTGGCGTCCACCGGGCACTTCGCGAGCCACGCCGCCCCGGCCTCGGCGAACCTCCTCTTGTCGACGGGATAGGTTTCGAGCAGCGCCTTTCTCTCATCGCTGGCCACCCAGGACAGGACGGCGCCGGGAGCGCGCGCGTACTCGAGGCGGAGCCGGGTGAACTCCGCGCCATCGGGCATCGCGGCATGCGCCGCGCCGCCCGCAAGAACGAGAACCAGGAGCGTTGCTTTGTTCATATTTGTCGCCGGGGCTGGGAGGCGGGCCGCGCCGCGGCGGGCTTCGCGGGCATAAGGAGGTCCCACTTGTTTCCATAGAGGTCCTCGAAGACCGCCACGGTGCCATATTCCTCCCTCCGCGGCTCCTCGACAAACCTGACGCCGCGCTGCCTCATCTCCCGGTAGTCGCGATCGAAGTCGTCCGTGTGGAGGAACAGGAACACGCGTCCGCCCGCCTGGCGGCCGATGGCCTGCGCCTCCTCCTCGTTCTTCGCCCTTGAAAGCAGCACGCGGCATTCGCAGGAGCCGGGCGGGCCGAGAAGGATCCAGCGCCTTCCACCGCCCAGCGGCACGTCCTGGACGACTTCAAACCGGAGCACGCGCGTGTAGAAGTCGACGGCCTCCCCATAGTCCCTGACCAGGAGGGAGACGGCTCCGATCGCCTGCTTCATTTTTCTGGTTAGCGCCGCGCATGACAGCATGGGCGGCAAAGATTTATGGGATGGTATCCGGGGCTCGCAACCGGGCTGATGGGATGGGCGGCTATGACACGAATCACCAGAGCCGGGCTTGTCAAAGGGCCCCAACGATGCAGATTAACCCCTCGCCCTGATGAAACAAGTCTCCGCAAAGGCCAGAGGCACCAACGCGGGAAGCGCGTGTGCTTGCTGCCGCCTCCAATAGATTAATGCCGACTGCGGACCATGTTTCCCCCGCGGTTGATCCGGCCGCGGCGGACCGGAGGCTGTCCGACGCCTCGGCGGCGGAGCGCGTCCGCTGGGCCGTGGAGCAATTCGGAAGCTCGCTCGTCCTGAGCACAAGCTTCGGCGCCCAGTCCGCGGTGATGCTCCACCTCGTGACACGGATTGTGCCCGGCATCCCGGTCGTGTTCGTCGACACCGGCTATCTTTTCCCCGAGACCTACCGCTTTGCCGATCTGCTCGCCGCGCGGCTGCGGATAAACCTGAGGGTCTACCGCGCGCTAGAGTCGCCCGCCTGGATCGAGGCCCGCCACGGCAGGCTGTGGGAAAAGGGCGAGGCGGGCATCGACGCCTACAACCGGATCGTGAAGATCGAGCCGATGCAACGGGCCCTCTCCGAGCTGGGCGCCCGCGCCTGGCTTGCGGGCCTGCGGCGCACCCAGTCGAGCACGCGCGAGCACCTGCCGGTCGTCAGCGTCCAGGACGGGCGGGCCAAGGTCCTGCCGATCGTCACGTGGACCGACCACGACGTCCACCGGTACTTGGTCGAGAACGACCTCCCGTACCACCCGCTCTGGGAGAAGGGCTACGTCTCCATAGGGGACGTCCAAACGACGCGGCCGCTTTCCGCAGACATCACGGCCGAGGAGACGCGCTTCTTCGGCATCAAGCGCGAGTGCGGGCTCCACGACCCGGCTGCGAACATATGAGCCGCCCT
>DATNHT010000094.1:0-10639 GCA_035604815.1 Opitutaceae bacterium | reverse complement strand
ACAGGGGCAGGTTCTTCGACTACCCTCTCAAGCCCTGGAACGCGCTCTCCGGGCTGGGGGTCTTCACGAGCCTCGCCTGCGTGGCGAGCTATGCGTGGGCGCGGCTGTTCCCGCGCCGACCCGAGGTCTCGTTCGAGGACTGGGTGTCCAACCGCTTTGGCCGACGGCTCTTCTCGATCTTCTTCAAGACCTACACCGAGAAGGTCTGGGGAATGCCGACAAGCCAGCTGAGCGCCGACTGGGCCGCGCAGCGGATCAAGGGACTCTCCCTCTCGAAGGCCGTCATCAACGCCTTCAGGGGCGGCCAGCCGAGATCGGCAGAGACCATCAAGACGCTGATCGACACCTTTGACTACCCGAGGCTCGGGCCCGGGCAGATGTGGGAGCAGGCCGCCGCGGACCTGAAGGCGCAGGGCGGGCGCCTGGAGATGGGACGGCGAGTGACCCGGATCGTCCGCGAGGGCGACCGCGTGACCGCCGTTGAGACCTCGGGCATCGACGGGGGCCGCTCCATCGTGGACGGGGACCAGTTCATCGTCTCGATGCCCCTGCGGGAGGCTGTGCTCGCGTTCGACCCCGCGCTTCCCGAGGCGGCACAGGCGGCCGCGCGCGCGCTTTCCTACCGGGATTTCATCACGGTCGCGCTGGTCGTCGAGGGCGAGAACCCGTTCCCGGACAACTGGATCTACGTTCACGAGCCGGGGGTCCGGCTCGGCAGGGTCCAGAATTTCAGGAACTGGAGCGAGGCGATGATCGGCCGCCCGGGAACGACGTGCCTGGGGCTCGAGTACTTCTGCTTCGAGGGCGACGGCCTCTGGAGAATGCCGGATTCGGAACTCGTCGAACTGGGGAAGCGCGAGCTTGCCCAGCTCGGGTTGTGCAGGGCCGAGCGGGCGACGGAGGGTTCCGTTGTCCGGGTCGAAAAGGCCTATCCGGTCTACGGCCCCGGCTACCTGGCCAATCTGGACACCATACGCCTGGCCCTGGGGGCCCTTACAAACTTCCAGGTCGTCGGACGCAACGGGATGCACAAGTACAACAACCAGGATCACTCGATGATGACCGCCCTGCTCGCCGTGCGAAACCTGAAGGGGCAGCATTTCGACCTGTGGAAGGTGAACACCGACGCCGAATACCACGAGGAGGCCGACCCATCGGCCGCCGACCGCACCGGGCGCGTCATGCCTGAGCGCGCCGAGGGGCCGGAGTGATCGGGTTTCCGGCGCCGGCCCCCGTCCTAGCCGGGGCGAGCCCGCCGAATCGCCCTGGACGCGAGCCACCCCAGGGCCGAGAGGGCGAGCAGGCATCCTGTCGAAAATGAGGTCCAGAACGCGGCCAGGAGCAGGGGCGTGCCGGTGTAGCGCAGCTTGAATTCGTGCTCGCCGGCCGGGATCTCGATCATCACCGAGTCATCCGGTGAATCGGCGACCCGAACAGGGTTCCCGTCGACCGAAGCCGCGTAGCCTGGAATGAAGCGCCTGGGGGTCTCGAGCCAGCCGGCCTCGCCCGCCCGCACACGGCCCGACAGCGGGATGAGCCCGTCGAGCTCGACCGGAAGGCTCCGGGGGTCGACCTCGCGCAGTTCAAAGTCGGCGAACACGCCGGACCCCCTCGCCCCGACCAGGTTCATCCGGATCTCCGTGTCCTCCGGATTCGTCGTCCAGAGGACGAGCGAGGGGTCGTTGCCGGGCTCCATTCCGAATCCACGGGCCTCGCCCGCGCTCGGAAGCGGGTATTCGCGGCGGAAGTGTTCGCCGGCCATGACAAGGGCCCCGGTGAACGGGGCCGTCTTGAAATCAAGAGTGAGCCGGTAGCGGTGGTAGGGCTCGATCCGGATCGCCGGCGCGAGGGGGGCCACGCCCGAAGTCACAGCCGCGGCCTTAAGCCTCCCATGGGCCTGCAGCCAGCCCGAGTTCGCCGAGCTCCAGCCGTTTGCGATCTCCGAGCGGTCCGTTGCGCGCAGGATCCTGAACTCCGTCTCGGCATCCATGACGCCATTCACATAGTGGCCCGGCAACCCGAGCAGGGCGTAGGAGGTCACCGTCAGATTGATGTTCTCCGACCTGTGCAGGTCGGCGCTGTATTGGCCGTCGTGGACGAGGAGGGTGCCCCTCCGGATGAATAGCTGCGCCTGGGCGACGTTCCACAGGAGCCCCGCGGCGCAAATGGCGATGAGCCCCAGGCGGCGCGCGATCGGAAGCGCAATAATCCGCCGGTCGGCGTCCGGCCAAAGGGAGCAGGCCGCGACCAGGATTAGTCCGGTCGCGACGAGGCAGAGCCGCTGCATCGGCCAGATATTGGTCAGCTTGGGAAACACCGAGGGCAGGTGCAGCCAGAGGGCCCTTGTCAGGTGCGGAACCGGGAGGGTGAGGACGAGGAGGAATCCCGCGAACGCGAAGAGGACGAAGGGAGCGAGTCTCCTCCTCCAGATGGCGAGCGTGCCGGCACCGAGAAGCAAAGCCCAGCCCACATATCCCAGCTGAAAATCGCCCAGCTGACGGGCTTCGGGGCTCACCGGCATCAAGGATGCCGGGAAGGCCCTGGCCAACTCGACGAACATCGGGGAGAAATCCTCATTCGCCGTGGCCTCGCGCACGTCGTGCATCGAGATAGTCGACGCGAACGCATAGCCGGCGAGGAGGAGGCAGACGATCAGCCCGGCAGCGGCGGCGGCCAGCGCGCGGGGCGCGGGTCGACGCGTCACCCAGACAAAGAGCTGAATCCCGGCCGTGGATGCGGAAAGCCAGAGGGCGACCGGCGGGTGGGCGAGCCAGGCGAGCCCGATCGAGGCGCCGAGGACCAGATAGACACCGGTTGTCCTGCGCGAGAAGCTCGCGAGATTGGCGCCGAAGACGAGCGGAACGAGCGGCAGCGCCGTCACGGTCATGTAGAGGTCCATCGCGTACGCCGTCGACAGGACTCCCGGCGAAAACTCGTACAGGAGGGCCCCGAACAGGGCCACCCGCCTTGTGGCCCCCGCCAGAAGACGCAGGGAGGCGTACGCCGAGAACGCGGCGCCCACGATGCTCAGCGTGAGAAGCGCATCCTGCAGCTGCCAGAACGTGAGCCTGTGAGAGGTGGCAAAATCGATCAGGCACGCGGCGCAGCAGTACCAGGGCGCCGTGCGCAGCGGGTGGATGCGCCCGTTGAACGCGAACTCCGACTGCCCGACCAGCACGGGAAAGACGCCCGAGCGGGCCTGCGTGACCGCATCCGCCACCGATAGGCTGTAGTTGTAGGCCTCGCCGGTGCCCACGTAGGTTCCATGCAGGAAGGGCTTCGCGGCGTAGGTTCCCCCCGCGAAGAGGACGAGCACCGTCACGACACGCGGCATCCACGCCCTCAGGGTCCCGGGGCGCGAGAGGCATGCCATCGCCAGCAGCGTCGCGAACGGTATCAGGGTCGCGAGGGCAAGGGGCGTCATTTTACCGGCGCACTATCGGCGCGCGTCGTAGACCCAGCGATTAGCCTCAAGCCAGCGAAGCGTGCGCACAATGCCCTGCTCGATCGAGAGCCTGGGCTTCCATCCGGTGGCGAGGATCTTCTTGGTGTCGAGGAATATGAAGGGATTGTCGCCGATCCATCCCCGGTCGCCTCCGCCGTAGCGCAGCTCGGGCTTGAGGCCGAGCGCCCCGCAGATGAAGCCGACGCTGTCGCTCACCCGGACGTACTCCGAAGTCCCCAGGTTGTACACCTGGACCCGGTGGCGCGCATCGCGCGCGGTCTCCATCCGGATCGCGTGGAGCATCGCCTCCACGCAGTCCTGGATGTAGAGGTAGCTCTTCCTCTGCGCGCCGTCTCCGAGGATCTTCAGCCAGCCGGGGTGCTCCACGAGCTGCTGGTAGAAGTCGAAAACGTGCCCGTGGGTGTAGCGCTCCCCAAGGATCGACACGAACCGGAAGATGTAGCCCTCGAACCCGAACCCCTCGCAATAGGCGCAGATCAAGGCCTCGCAGGCGACCTTCGACGCCCCGTAGAGGGATGTCTGGATGGGGAAGGGCGCATCCTCGGGGGTGGGTATCACCTCGGCCTCGCCGTAGGTGGATCCTGTCGACGAGAACGCTATCCGCCTGATTCCATTGGCGCGCATCGCCTCCAGCACGTTGTAGGTGGCGACCGTGTTCTGATCCAGGTCCTTCCTCGTGTGCTCGGTGCCGAACCGCACGTCGGCGTTCGCGGCCAGGTGGAACACGCTGTCGCAGCCGGCCATCGCCTTCTCAAGCGCCGGGGTGTCCAGGTTGTCGCCGCGTATGAGCCTGAATGCGGGATGCCTCGCGGCCCCATCGAGGAAGCGCTCCTGGCCGGTGGAGAGATTGTCCCAGCCGACAACGCCCACCCCGTCCGCCAGGAGCCGGTCGACCAGGCTTGACCCGATGAAGCCGGCGGCGCCCGTTACGAAGGCGGTGCTCATGCCGGGCGCGGCTTTAGCGACAGGCCGATGCACAGGTTGTTGAATGCGAACGGCAGGAATGGGAGCGGGAAGAACACCTTCCTCTCTATGGTGAAATAGGGCTCCAGCTCGGCCAGGATCTCGTGAGGCCGGTTGATGTGCTCGCGCGCGATGAGCCAAGCGTACCCGCCCTTGAAATACCGGTTGTAGACGCGCTCGGCCGAGATCTTCCTCGCGAAGGAGTAGGCGGGGCTGCCCTCGCATGGGATGACGACAAGCATCTGGCCGCGCTGCTTGTCGAGCAGGCGGTGGGCCTCGCGCAGGCAGGCGGGAAGGTTTGGAAGATGCTCGAGGACGTGGACCGCGATGTAGCGGTCGAAGTGCCCGTCCGGAAAGTCGAGGCGGGCCTGGCAGTCTCCCATGAGGGCCTGGACCCTCGGGAACCTCTTGCGTATCTCGGAGACCATGTTTTCCCGGAGCTCCACGGCGCAGTAGTTTTTTTCCTGCTCGGCAGTCAGGGTCTCGTAGTGGAGGTGCTCGCCCAGCCCGGCGCCGATTTCCAGGGACGCGCGAAACCCCGGGCGGGAGTGCCTCACGGGAAAGGAATGGTTGAAGCGCTCGACGATGCCGTAGCGGCTCGGAAGCTGCTCGTGCCAGCGCTTCATGAACTCGTCGCTGATCCGCTTCTGCTCCGGGGTGAGCGGGGGCAGGACCTTGGGCCACTTGGCTGTTTGCATGGAGGCGCTATTGGACGGGCATTTGGCCCTTTGGAAAAGACATTAATGAGGCGCCGCATGCGGCCGCCCCGCGCCGGCAGGCGTCATGCCGGGCCCGGCTTGCCGCCAAAGCCCTCGGCCCGGTCGACGATGAATCTCGGCCGGGCCCGGACCTCCTCGTAGATCCGCCCGATGTATTCGCCGAGGATGCCCACGCTGATAAGCTGGATGCCCCCGAGGAACAGGATCAGGATCACCAGCGTCGGGTTGCCGACGGGAAAGGGGAAGCCGCACAGCTTCATGATCAGGTCGGCGAGCGCCAAGAGGAACGAGGCGCCCGCGATCGCGAAGCCGAGCTGGGTGCTCACCGTCAGGGCATAGGTCGAGAAGCAGAAGATCCCGTTGAATCCGATCCGCAGCGACCCGAGGAATCGGTTGTACTTGGTCTCCCCGGCAAACCGCGCCGGCCGCTCGAAGGGAAGCAGGTACTGGCGGAATCCGACGACCGCCACCATGCCGCGAAGGAACCCGTGGCACTCGCGCAGCCGCACCACCTCGTTGGCGACCCTCCGGGACATGAGCCGGAAGTCGCCGGTGTTCGGGGGGATCCTCACGTCCGCTATCTTGTTGATGACCTTGTAGCCCGTCTCGGCCACGAGCGTCTTAACCCACGGCTCCCCTGTCCTGCGGGTGCGCTGGGGCAGGACGACGTCGTAGCCCTCGCGCCACTTGGCGACCATCTGCGCGACCAGCTCGGGCGGATCCTGCATGTCTACGTCCATCACGATGATGGCGTCGCCCGAGGAGTACTGCATCCCGGCAAGGCTCGCCATCGGCTGGCCGAAGCGCCGCGAGAACTTGAGGAGCTTGATGCGCTCGTCCCTCGCCCGGTGCTCCAGGATAACCTCCTCGGTGCGGTCGGGCGAGGGATCCATGGCGAAGATGATCTCATAGTCCTGCGTGATGCCGCCGAGGATGGGGCCGATCCGGCGGACGAACTCCGGGACGTTTTTCTCCTCCCGGTAGACGGGGACGACTAGGCTCAGAAGCATGGCGGCTGGGACAATTGGCGCAAACTCACTCGAAGTCGATGTTCACTACGCGGTAGGAGCGGATCCGCATGTCGGGCGGGGCGAGCGGGAACCCCTCGTCGGTGGACAGTGCCGCGGTCGTCTCGCGGGCCCCGGAAAGGGGGACCCGTATCCGCTCGGTCTGCTCGAGCGCAAGGGTGTGCACCTTCTCGGAGCCGCCGTCCTGCGAGACGCCCAGCGAGAGGTCCCACTTCGACGGATAGCGGACGACCTCAATGATCGCCTCCTTGAACCTCTCCGTCGGCGGGAAGCGCAATTCCAGGCGCTTGTCCACCCATCCGTCCGTGTCGGCGCCGCTGATGCCGAAAAGGTATCCCGACCTGTGCCACCCCCGCGCGAAGAGGTCGGTCTGGCTCAGGTTCTCGAAGGATATGTTCTTTATGGCGAAGGCGCGCATCCTCTGCTCGCCGGGAAGCGCGAAGACGTCGGAGGCGTCGAGGTGGACGAGCCTCTGGCCCCCCGGGGGCAGGGGCACGTAGATGCTCCCGTAAGTCTGGCGCGGGACGGAGTCCGTCTCCAGGACCTTGCCGTCGACCGACACCTTGATCGAGTTCGAGGCGATCGGGGCCCAGCCGGGCATCTCGAGGTCGAGCTTCAGGACCTTGAATCCATCGAACGCGGGCGCCTTGAATTCGGCCGACTTGGCGATCCAGCCGTCATCGTCGATCCCCGCCATCACGAACCGCTCCCCCGAGTCGTTGGCGACGTTGCGGAAGCTCGCGAAATCCGGGATGTCGTTTATCGATATCTCGCGCACGAGCGCCGACATCTCGCGCTTGTCGACGTCGTTGTCGTAGACCTGCGCGTCCGAGAAATGCAGCGAGATCGAGGTGATGGGGGAGGACTCCTTGATGAGGCGCGTCAGCGTGAACAGGCCCGACTTTAGCTTCACCACCTCGGTCGGCCGCTCGTTGATCGAGATGGTCGCGTCCACGCCCTCCTGGCGGAACCGCGGTATGTCGGGGATGAGCCCCTTGAAGTAAAGCACCTGGCCGGCGTGCGAGGCGCCGAGTTTGACGTACGCGTCCCTGCCGGTCCAGCCGTCCTCGTAGAGCCCGGAGTACTCCAGCCCCTTGTATTCGAGGAGGTCCCTGGGGAACCTGCTCAGCTTCGTGGGCCGCGGCATCGCGCGGTACTCCTCGTCGGTCATGACCGATATGTCGCGGGTGAAGCCGATCAGCCTCCGGTCGTCGAGGGCGAACTGGACGCCGTACCAGCGCATGAGCCCGGTCTTGATCTTGTCGATGACCCTCGGCAGGTCGCCGAAGTCGATCGTGATGTAGGCCTGGCCCTCGAAGTACTCGGGCTTGACGACCGGGGAGACGATCCGCGCCGACCCGGCGCCCGCAAACGGGAGCCGGTAGTCCTCGTCGCCGACGACGATCGCCTTCTGGGGCAGCATGGTGCGCCCGACGCCGAGCGAGGTGCGCGAGAAGTCCACGATGACCCTCAGGTCGGGCGAGGGGTTCACGATGTGGAACACGTTGTAGCGGCCGGTCCCGTGGAACGAGGAGGTGCCCTTGGAGATGGGCTCCGTCTCCCTCTGGAAGAACGCGGCCCTGAAGCGGGCCGAGGAGTAATAGTGCGGGCTCAGCTCCGAATGCACGAAGACCAGCCGGTTCCTGACCTGGCTCTCGAGCTTGTACTGGTACATGTTCTGCACCGTCCAGCCCGTGCCGGGATTGAGCTTGTTGAAATGGTCCAGGTCGGTGCGCGCCGAGACAAACAGGCGGTCGTTGTACCGCTGGTGCCTCGAGCTGGTCTCGGTCCAGTTGTTGGCGTAGAGCACGCTGTCGGCCTCCTTGTGGATGGTGACGACCCGGTAGTCCGGTATGTCCCCCGACAGGATCTCCTCGGGCAGCATGAAGCGCAGCAGCGAGAGCTTCTCGACGAGGCGGGCCTGCGGCCCGAGGTCGGGGTCCTCCGTGCGCAGGAACTTGAGCACCGCGATGTTGGCGATGTTGTCCATGTAGCTCCGGGACAGGAAGCGCGTGTCGATCCCCCTCGTGTACTGCGAGAGCATCTTGGCGCTCACGACGTTCGATATGTCGCTCTCTATCCCCTGGTACTTGAGGTTCGTGGGAGGCGTGAAGCCGACGCCGAGCGCGGAGCCCTTCACGATTTCGGTCAACCCGCCGCCATAGGTGCCGAGGGAGGCGATGGTGTAGTAGAAGAAGGAGATCGAGGTGCCGACAAAGAAGACGGCGATCGCGATACGGGCCCTCTTCCGGACCACGGGGCGGCCCGAGAAAAGGAAGGGGGCGAATCCCTGCGCGATGCAGAGCGTCGTGATGGGCTGCGCGTACATCGCCAGCTTGAACAGCCCGAAGTCCTGGCCCTTCTGGAAGAGGTAGATCCCGAGCAGGATCGCGACGACGCCCAGGTAGCCGACGGGGGCGCCGGCGAAGAAATTCCTCCAGGTGCGCCAGGCGAAGTAGAGCAGGAAGGCCACCCCGGCGACGATCTGCGCCGAGATCAGCGGGTCGACGCCCACGATGCCGAACGGGTGCAGTCCGAAGAGCATCGGGATGAAGGAGGGCACGAGCGTCCACGGGAAGAGGACGAGCCCGCCGCTCTGGTCGTTGATCTCCGCCATGGCGCCCAAGCCCGCGGAACCGACCGCCTGCATGACGAGGGTGTTGACGAACTCGTACGTGTTGGTGGCGATGAGGAGAAAGGTGAGGGCGGCCACTCCCGCGATGAAGACGACGTAGGGCCGCAGGCGCCCGGGCTCGAAATAGCGCATCTTGAGCGCCACAAGCAGGATCCCCAGCGCGACAAAGGGCGAGACCTCGGGATAGAAGATCGCGAGGCTTGCCGTGAGGAGGCCGCCGACCAAACCGGCCCGGACCGTGAGCCGGCGGGACACAAAAAGAACCGATGCGATCACCAGCAGGAGGGCGATGCCCCCGACCTGGGCTATCAGCTGGTAGAGCGTTCCAAGCCCGAAGAGGGGGCTTGTCGCAAAGACGAGGAACCCAAGGAGCGCGACCCTGCGGTACCGCCCCTTCCATATGGCTATCGTCCCCATCCCGAAGAGCTGCATGAGGCTCAGGAGGAGGATCGCCGGCATGAACACCTCGTGGGCGCGCCGGCCGGTGATCGAGCAGATCCACGCGATCGTCAACTCCGAGCCGGGTCTGATCTGCTGGAGCGCGTGCATGAACCAGTAGTGCTGCGTGTAGTCCCGGCCCTGCAGGTCGGTCTGGAGCGGGATGTCGTAGTAGCCGTGCTCCAGGAACCGCTCGGCCGCCAGGACGTAATTGGCCATGTCGTCGTTCGCGTAGGAGATCCAGTTGAACCCGTAGCGCAGCGACGGCCAGCCCACGTAGAGGAGGTAGGCGGCGCCGATCACGAGGAAGGGCGCCAGCCTGCGCAGCGGGAAGACGGGCCGGCGCCAGGCAAGCACGGCGACGGCCCCGGCGAGGAGCGCGGATGTGGTCCAGGGCCCGGCCGTCCTGATCGGGATCCCCCAGACGTTCAGCCGGGTGATGATGACAATCAGGAGCGAAAGCCCGATCGTGGGCGCCGCAAACCAGCTCCAGAGGACCCCCAGCCGGGGCCGGATCAGGCTGACCACGGCCTGCCCGACGACGGACAGATAGACGTAAAGTCCTGCGACAAGGAGCAGCGCGATCATTCTATCGGGAAAGGGCTAGACTTCGGAATGCACGTCAAGAAAACAAGCTCCTACCAGCGCAGCCCCGCCGCATGCAGCCTCGCGGTCACGGCGCCCCGGAAACGGATCCTTCGCGCCTGGCGCTCGATGTTCGCGGCGTTGTCCCTCTCGGCGCCGTGGAAGCGCGCGCGTATGCGGGACATCTCCTGCGCCCCGGTCGTGTGGATCACCTGGCTCGTCTTCTGCTGGGCGTGGACCCTGAAGCAGCCGAGGAAGTAGGGCAGGCGCACGATCCGGCATCCGGCCTGGCGAAACCGGGCGAGGAGGTCCCAGTCGAGCGCGAACTGGAAGCTCGGGTCGATGCCCCCGGCGACGTCCCAGGCGCGCTTCCTCCAGAACAGGGTCTCCTGCGGCACGTAATCGATCCATTCGATCGAGTCCGGTTCATGCCGGGGCATGATCCAGCGGCCGATTTCGCGGTCGTTGCCGTCGATGATGATCCGGTGGCCGTAGAGGACGTCCACGTCCCGGTGGGTCGCGAAATACGAGGCGACGAACCTCAGGGCCCGCGGCGCCACGAGGTCGTCGGAGTTGAACCAGGCCATCACGTCATCCGGCGCGAGATCGGGCTCGATGTTGGCAAATGCCTTGCGGACCGCGTCCGCCTGGCCCATGTCAGGCTCGGAGGCCCAGTGGCGCAGCCTTGGCGCGTAGCGGGCGATGATCTCCGCGCTCGCGTCGCGCGAGGCGCCGTCCTGGACCACGTAGAGGAGCTTCGGGTAATCCTGGTTCAGGATGCTCAGCATCGTGCTTTCCAGGAACG
>DATNHT010000093.1:0-2266 GCA_035604815.1 Opitutaceae bacterium | reverse complement strand
GGCAAGGATGTCGAGGATTTTGAGAGGAATTTCGCGTCCACGCTTGGGTATCCGGCCGCGCTGGGGATGAACAGCGGCACGTCTCCGCTGCACGTTGCCTGCATGGTCGCTGGCTTCGGGCCGGGCGACGAGGTGGTCGTCCCGCCCTTCACCTTTATCGCCTCCGCGTGGGGCCCCACCTACGTTGGAGCGAGACCCGTGTTCGCGGACATCGAGGAGGGGACGTTCAACCTCGACCCGGCCGCGCTCGAGGCCTCGATCACACCGCGCACCAAGGGGGTGGTCGTCGTGCATCTCTTCGGCCTGCCGGCACGGATGGATGAGATCATGTCGGTCGCGCGCCGGCACGGACTGTTCGTCATCGAGGACTGTGCGCAGGCGGTGGGAGCCCTCTACAAGGGGACTCCCGTCGGCCTTCTGGGCGACGCCGGCACCTTCAGCTTCTATCCCACAAAGAACCTGGGCGGATGCGGCGAGGGTGGGGCCTTCGTGTCGCGAAGGCCGGATGTTGCGGCCAGGGCCAAGCTGGTCCGCGTCCACGGGATGGGCAAGCGGTACTGCCACCAGATTATTGGGGGGAATTTCCGGATGGACGGGTTCCAGGGGGCGCTGCTCAACGTAAAGCTGCCTCATCTCGCTTCGTGGACCGCGAGGCGCCGGGCGATAGCCCGTGCTTACCTCGAGGGGATTCGCCTCGAGGGAGCGAGGCTTCCCCTCACGCCGGCGTACGGGGAGTCGGTCTACCACCAGTTCACGATCACGCATCCGCGCCGCGACGCGCTGCGCGAGCATCTGTCCGGGTGCGGTGTCGGCACGGATCTCATCTACCCCGTGCCGATGCACCTCCAGCGCTGCTTTGCAGACCTGGGTCATGGGAAGGGCTCGTTTCCCGTTGCGGAGCGCGTTGCGCAGACCTGCGTGAGCCTGCCGATCTTTCCGGAGCTTTCCGATAACCAGGTGCGCGCCGTCGTGGAGGCGGTGAACGCCTTCCGCTAGAAGCCGCTTGGGCCATGATCGATGGAGTCCAGATAAAGGTCTGCGGGCTGACCTCCCTCGTGGACGCCGCATTCGCCGACGCCTGCGGCGTCGATTTTCTCGGATTTAACCTGTACCCCAAGTCCCCAAGGTATGTCTCAATCGCGCAATACCGATCGATGGCCGGGCGCCTTCCCGAGCGGCACAAGGTGGCGGTGACGGTCGAGCCCGATCCCGGGGCGCTCCTGGCCATGCGCGACGCAGGGTTCAACCACTTTCAGGTGCATTTCAGGCACGACCTGCCGCTCGCCAAGATCGAGGGCTGGACACATTCCGTGGGCGCCGAGACCCTGTGGCTCGCACCCAAGCTTCCGCCCGAAGTGGACGTCCCGCCGTCGTGGTTGGGGCTGTCGCGGGGAATCCTCCTCGACACGTTTGACGCGTCCCTCTTCGGCGGAACGGGCAGGACGGGCGACTGGATCAAGTTCAAGAGGCACCGCCAGCGCCAGCCGGGGAAGACATGGATCCTTTCCGGCGGGCTCACCCCCGAGAATATCGGCGAGGCTCTCGCAAGCACGGGGGCCCGTTTCGTCGACGTGAATAGCGGCGTCGAGTCAGCTCCGGGCGTGAAGGATCACGCAAAGCTCAAGGCCTTTGTCGTCGCGGTGCACAAGGCCATGAACCGGTGACCCGGCCGCCCGCCGGCGGCCTCAAAATCGAGGAGCCGCCGTTTTGTGTCCTGGCCGAATGCGTAACCCGTGAGCGAGCCGTCGGACCCGACAACGCGGTGGCACGGCACGATGAGGCAGATCGGATTTGTCGCGTTTGCGCGCCCAACCGCGCGCGCCGAGCTCCCAACGATGCGGGCGACCTCCCCGTAGGATCGGGTCTGCCCGAAGGGAATCCTCCGGGTCGCGTCCCAGACGCGGCGCTGGAAGGCGGTGCCGGCGGGGGAGATCTCGATCGAAAAGTCCCGCCTTCCGCCGCGAAACCACGCCTCGATCTGCTCCCGTGCCGCGGCCGTCCGGCGCGTGTCGCGGACGAGCGCGGCCCTTCGCAGCCTGCCGAGCAGCGCGTCCGCGTCCCCGAATGCGGTGGCCGCGACGGCGCCGGCGGAATCGACCGCCACGGAGAAACCGCCCATAGGCGTGTTGAATTGCGTGAAATGAAAGGTGGGAGCGCGGTTCATGGCTTGGGCTGGTTGATCTGCCAGAGGTGGGCGGTTGCGAGGCTTCTGTGCGGGGAAAAGACGGACATCAGGCGGCGCGTGGCGTCGGCGTCGGGGCGCTCC
>DATNHT010000092.1:0-7872 GCA_035604815.1 Opitutaceae bacterium | reverse complement strand
CTGGTGTGCCTGCATGTGTCGGGACTCGTGGGGATTTCAGCTTGTCGTGGGTGTGGGAATCTGCGGGGCGCCATGGCTCGATGGGGGCATTCCGCCGGAGGCCGATGGCCCAGAAGAGCCGTGCGGGCGCAGGGTATGTAGTCGCGGCGCCGGGACTCAAGTTTTTCCCTTGCGTTGTTCAAGCTGAATGGAGGCCGTGCGTTCGGCCATCCGCCCCCGCCCCGCGCCTGCCCCAAGGGTCTCCGCGCAGACGCGGCCGACGCCGGCAGGATGGGCGCCCAGTGGCCCTGCCGGCAATATCTGCGCAGCGTCAGCCAATTGATGCGCGGCACCGCGGATCCGCTTCTGCGATCATGGGGTCCACCGCAGAATCCCATTTTCCCCCCCGGCATTCGTTTCATGAGCGCCCCCAAGCTGTTTCTCGTTGGAGCCACCCACCGCACCGCTCCCCTGGAGTTTCGGGAGAAGCTGGCGCTTGGACCCGAGGCTGAGGAGGGCTTCGCTCGCGACCTGGCGGCAATGAACTCCGTTCGGGAGTTTGCCGTGCTGAACACCTGCAACCGGGTCGAGATCTACGGCGTCGCGTCCGAAGAGGGCGCGCCGGGGCAGGTGGCCGCTGCGTTCTGCGCCCGCCAGCGCGTGGAATCCTCGGAATTCGGCCGGTTCGGCTTCGTGGCCCACGGCCGGGACGTCGTCCGCCACCTCTTCGAGGTCGCCTCCGGGCTCGATTCCCAGATCCTGGGTGAAACGGAGATCTTTGGACAAGTGAAGCGCGCCTATGCGGCCGCCCAGGCCCGCGGGTCAGTGCGCGCCGTCCTCAACCGCGTGTTCCAAAAGGCCTTCCAGGCGGCAAAGCATGTGCGCACCAACACCGCGGTCACGGCGGGCCAGGTGAGCGTGGCGAACGTGGCGGTCGATCTGGCGCAGGACATTTTCGGAAGCCTGGGAGATGCGCGGGTGCTCCTCGTGGGAGCCGGCGAGATGGCCAGGAGGAGCGGGCGGGCCTTTGCGAGCCGCGGGGCAGTCAAGTTGACCGTCTCAAGCCGGAGTGTGGAGCGGGCGGGTCAGCTCGCGGGGGAACTCGGCGCCGGAGTGCTGCGCTTTGAGGAGCGCGAGAGCCGCCTATCGGAATGGGACGTCGTGGTGTGCTCCACTTCCGCCCCGGGAACGGTCATCTCGGCCGGGGCTGTCCGCTCTGCGATGAGGGATAGGGGGGCCCGGCCGATCCTGTTCATAGACCTCGCCATGCCGCGGGACGTCGATGGCGAGGTGGCGGACGCGGGAAACCTGTTCCTCTACAACCTGGATGACCTCGCCCAGATCGCGGAGAAGAACCGCCTGGCGCGCGCGGCGGAGGCCGAGCGCGGCCGGCTGGTCCTCGCCCTGCGGGCGGAATCGATCTGGAGTCAGCTCCAGGCGCAGACGGCCACCGGGGGCGCCCCGGGAGAACGCCTGACGCCGGAAGCGCCCGTCCAAGACCGCGGTTTGCGCGCGCCGGCCTTTGCCTGAGACGCGCGGCGTGGTGGGCTGACCCTCCCTTGGGACGCCGGCGGAGCCGGTTTGTCAAAAGGAGACGGGGTGGGCCGCAAAGAGTCCGGCGGCAGCAAGCGCGAGGCGCCTGCCGGAGGCGATGCAGGCGGAGAGCGCGACGCCGTCGCGGCAGTTGCCGCCGATGTACAGGCCTGGGGCAGACGCCTCGGCGTCGGAGTAGATCGACTGGAAGCGGTCGAATCCCACTTCGTACTGGGGGATGGCCCTCGGATGGCGGCGCACGCGGACGAAGACGGGCGCGGCGCGCACGCCGAGGAGAGCGGCCAATTCCGCCTGGACGAGGCTCATCAGGGCGTCGTCGTCTAGGCGCGCAAGCGCGGGCTGGCGGGTGCCGCCGACAAACGTGGTGAGCGCCACATGGCCGGCCGGCGCGCGCCCGGGAAAAAGAGAGCTGGAAAACAGCGTCCCCAGGATGTTCCGGCCCTCGGCCCGGGGTACGAGGACGCCGAACCCGTCGAGCGGGTGAGTCACGTCCTCGCGGCGGAAGCCGGTGAAGACCGAGGCGACGGGCGGGTGCTCGATCTCGCTCAGGGGCGAGAATGCCCCGGGCGCCGCGAATCCATCGAGGCGCAGACGGGCGAGCCCGTCTGCGGGCAGGGCGCAGATCACCGCGGAAAACGCCTCCAGGCGCGTTTCACCGGAGCGCTCGAAGGCGACCCGCCATCCGGGCCCCGCGCGCTCCAGCGCCAGCACCCGGGCGCCGAGCCGGAGCGAATCCCCTAGCTGGGCTGCCAGGGCGCGCGGAAGCTCCTCCAGGCCCTCGGGAAACGACAGGATTCGGCCCCGCGGTCCGCCGCTCGCGTTGCGCAGCCTTATCGCGCCGCGGATCAGCGATCCGTGCTCGCGCTCGAGGGCGAAGAGCTTCGGGAAGGCGTGGCGGACCGATAGCCTGGCGGGGTCCCCCGCGTACACGCCGCCGACGAACGGGTCCACGGCGTAGTCGAGAAACTCGCGGCCCAGCCGGCGCACCGTGAAGTCGGCCACGGTCTCGTCGCCGGCCGAGCGGCCGCGGGGCCGAAGCACCTCGCCGGCCAGGCCCAGCTTGGCCCTCCAGGAAAACAGCCGCGTGCCCAGGAACCGGCCCGGGGAGGCCGGCATGGGCACCAGCCGGCCGCCCTTGAGCACGTAGCGGTGCTTGGCCGCCTGCGCTGCATAGAGGCGCCGGGGCCCCAGCCCCAGCGCCTCGACAAGGTCGGAGGCTTCCCCGGGACCCTCCAGAAGGGTGTTCGGGCCCGACTCGTGCAGCCAGCCGCCCTCCCGGACGGTCTCGATGGCTCCACCGCACCTGCTGGAGGCCTCGAGGACGACGGCCGGAATGCCCGCCCGCCTCAGGTGCCAGGCGGCGGTGAGCCCCGTGGCGCCGGCTCCAAGCACGGCGACAGGGGGGGCGGGGGACGGCCGCGGATGGCTGACAGGCGTCATGGGTTTCCAGGGTTGCGTGGCCCCGGTGAACGCCGCACTGCGCCGTTTGCCGGTAGCGGCGCATTTCTTGCCTAAACCACGGTGGCGGCGCAAGACGCGTCTTTGCCGGGCCGCCGGGGGGGGGCCGGCGTTGGCCCTTGTGTCAGGGTCCGCCGGGGGGGTAGGACAAGATACGCGCAGTGCCAGCCAACCGCCGCGCAGTCAGGCGCGCGTGGATCTGTTATATTGGCGCCCGCCTCCGACAAATACGTAATGAGCGACCCTTCCCCCTCCACCCCCGCGGAAGCCAACCGCCCGCAGTCCATCTGGCAGAATTGGGTCACCCTGGCCGGCGTGATCGAGGCGGCCGGAAGCCTCTTCGCCTTTCTGCTTCTCTTTGCGCTCGACCTGACGGGCCGCGGGGCAAGGAACCCCTATCTCGGCATCCTGTGCTACGTGGTGGCGCCCGGATTCCTCTTCTTCGGCGCGGCGGTGGCCCTTGGGGGCGCCTGGCACGAGCGCCGCCTCCGGGCGCGCGGCAGGGAGCTTCGCGCTCCCCGGCTTGCCATAGACCTTTCGCGGCCCCGCGACCGCCGCATACTCGTCTGGTTCACGTTTGGGGGTGCGACATTCCTGCTGCTGACCGCGATCGGCAGCTACCAGACGTTCGCCTACACCGAATCGAACCAATTCTGCGGCGAGGTGTGCCACAATGTGATGGGGCCGGAGTACGCGGGCTACCACCGTTCCGACCACGCCAGGGTCGCCTGCGTCGAATGCCACGTGGGTTCCGGGCCGGCCTGGTACTTCAAGGCCAAGATCACCGGCATGCACCAGCTCTTCGACATCGCGACAAACCGGTACCCCAGGCCGATCCCGGCCCCGGTGAGGAGCCTGCGCCCGGCCAGCGAGACGTGCGAGCATTGCCACTGGCCCCAGAAGAACTCCGGCAGCGTCGAGCACGTCTCGCACCGCTTCCTGGCCGACAAGGCGAACACGCCGTATACGACACGGATGCTGGTCCACGTCGTCGGCGGCGATCCCGCGAACGGACCCGTGGTGGGCATCCACTGGCATGTTAACGTCGCCAACAAGGTGGAATACTATGCGACCGATCCGCAGCGCCAGGTCATCTCCTGGGTCAGGAAGACCGATCCGACGGGCGCGGTGACGACATACCGGACGCCGGATTTCAAGGGGGATCCCGACCCGGACAAGGTGCGGCTGATGGATTGCATCGACTGCCACAACCGGCCGTCGCACCGCTACGGGAGCCCGAACGACTCGGTTGACGAGGCTATCTACCTCGGGCGCATCGATCCGGCGCTGCCGGAGGTGAAACGCACGGTGGTGGACCTCCTGACACGGCCCTACGCGACGCAGGACGCGGCGGTCGCCTCGATGTCCGCGGCGCTGCGCGCCCGATACGGCGAGGCGCCGCGCGCGCAGCAGGCCGTCGCGGCCGTCGAGGCGATCTACCGGGCCAACTTTTTCCCGGAGATGAAGGCCGACTGGAGCAAGTACCCCGACAACATCGGGCACCTCGACTCGGCCGGCTGCTTCCGCTGCCACGACGGCAAGCACGTCGCAGACGGGGGCGGCAAGAAGATGCCCGCGACCGAGTGCGGCAGCTGCCACACGCTGCTGGCGCAGGGCACCGGCGCCGAGCTCGCCCGCGTGGCCCCGGAAGGGATGGCCTTCAAGCATCCCTCGACGGACATCGACGGGCTGGGCCTTCTGTGCGCAGACTGTCACAACGGCAAGAACCAGGAGAACTGAAACGCCATGATCCTTCCCCATGAACCGACAGCCGCGCCGGGCGCGGCGCTGGATCTCGACCTGATCCGCAAGTATGCGATCGCCGGGCCGCGGTACACCTCCTACCCACCCGCCACCCGTTTCACGCCCGACTTCGACCGGGAGAGGCTCGAGGCGGCGATCGCGGCGGACAACTGTCCGGGGGCGGGCCCGCTGTCCCTCTACTTCCACCTCCCTTTCTGCGAGTCGCTGTGCTGGTATTGCGGCTGCAACACGGTCATCACCCGCCGGCGCGAGTCCGCGCGGGAATACCTGGGCGACCTCGAGCGGGAAATGACGCTCATCGCGTCGCGGCTAAGGCGCGGCCGGCCGGTCAGGCAGATTCATTTCGGCGGAGGCACGCCCACGTTCTTTCCGCCGGAGGAGCTGGCCCGGCTCGGCCTGCTCATCTACGAGCATTTCGACCTGGATGCGGACTGCGAGTTCAGCGTGGAGATCGACCCGCGCGGGCTGACCGCCGAGCACGTCGAGGCGCTGCGGGTGATCGGCGTCAACCGGGCCTCCCTGGGCGTGCAGGACACCGATCCCAAGGTCCAGATAGCCATCCACCGCTGGCAGCCCTCGCCTCTGAACCGCCAGGCTGTGACCTGGCTGCGCGACGCGGGTTTCACCTCGATCAGCGTGGACCTGATCTACGGCCTGCCGAAGCAGAGCGCCGGCTCCTTCGGCCGGACGATCGATGAGGTTCTGACGCTGGGTCCGGACCGGCTTTCGGTGTTCAGCTACGCCCACGTTCCCTGGCTCAAGCCCGCCCAGCGCATCTTTGAGGTGCGCGGCGAGCTTCCGCCCCCCGAGGAGAAGCTCGCGATGGCGGCGGTCGCGCATGAGAGGCTGACCCGGGCCGGCTACGTAGACATCGGGCTGGATCATTTCGCCCGCCCCGACGACGAGCTCGCCGTGGCCCAGAGGAGCGGGACCCTGCAGCGCAATTTCCAGGGCTACAGCACGGCTGCCGGGGCTTCGCTCTACGGCTTCGGCGTTTCGTCCATCTCGTCGACGCCGGACAGCTACCGCCAGAACTTCAAGGGCCTCGACGAGTGGAGGGCGGCGCTCGCCGCCGGACGCCTGCCGGTGGAGCGCGGCCTCATCCTGACCGAGGAGGACCGCAGGCGGCGCACCCTGATCATGGGCCTGATGTGCGACCGGCGGCTCGACTACGCCGCGCTCTCCGCCTCGCTGGGCGTGAACGTGGCGCGGGTGTATGCGACGGAGATCGCAGGCCTGGCCGACCTGGAGGCCGATGGCCTCCTGGTCCGCGGGCCGAACGGGATCGAGGTGCTGGCGCGGGGGGTGCCGCTCCTGCGGGTCATCGCCATGCGCTTCGATGCGACCTTCACCCCGGGCGCGGGGCGCCACGCCCAGACGGTCTGACCGAGCCCGGCGGTCACGGGTCCGCCCGGAATGGTTGGGCTCGCGATTGCCGGCCGGCCGAGGCCCGGATGGGCGGGTGCCCGGCCGCGTCCGCCTAGCCGGTGCAACGCGCCGTCATCCCGCAGGCGGGACCCGTTCCCTGGAGTAGCTGCTAGAAAAGCCGGATGGCGGGCCTTGAGGCCCCGGCCATCCGGCGCACCCCGAAAAATCAGAGGGAATAGGTGAAGGCGACATAGGCGAGCGGGCTTTGGTAGTTGGTGAAGCCGCCGGTCGTGTCGTCCGTCTTGCGGATATAGCCCACCTTGCCCTCGCCCATCAGGCGGTCGCTGAACTTGTGCTTAAGCCCTGCGGTGAGCGTCGATATCTCGAAGCCGGCCCCGTAGGGCTGGCCGCCGGCGGCCACCTGGGGATTGTAGTCGGTGGCCTGCTGCCAGTATCCCTCGAGCTGGGCGTCGGTCTTCTTGTCCAACACGAAGCCGATCAGGGCCGAGCCGCTGATATAGTTGTCGTTGGAGTTCTCAATCGGTGGGGGAACGTAGGGCGTCACCGACACGACCACGACCGGGTACGATGTCTGGATGTAGTTGTAGACGACGTTGATGTTTGCCTGGACGTAAACCTCGGTGTTGGGCGTCCAGTTGACGCTCTCGCTTATCAGCTGTCCCCTGGCCTTGCCGGAGGTAACCTCGTTGCCGAGGCCGCCGTTGACCGGATTGGCGAGGACCGACATGTCTCCGCTTTGCGGCTGGTAGCGGGTGCTGAACGAGAGCTGCGGCAGAGGCTTGAAGATGACGCTGAGCTTCAGCCCCGTGAAAGTATAGCCGGTCACGTAAAGGCCGCCGTAGCTTGCCGTTCCGATGATATCGTTGGAACCGATGAACTTGTTCACGTGGTCCTTGCGGTAAAGCTCGGCGCGGACTGTCAGCATGGAAGACTCATTCCAGTTTGCGCCGACCTTCAGGTCCTCATAGTCCTGGTTGGCGTCCTGGAAGAAGACCGATCCGATCGGGGCGGAGGCCAAGGTGACCAGTCCGGTTCCGGAGGTTGTCACGGCGGCATAGGGGTTGATCCAGTGCTGGGTGCCCCGCGTGATCCGGTCGTCGAAGGAACCGTACAGAACCAGGTTGGAAATGCCGGTGTATTGGAGCGAGGCCTCCGGCGAGGCGATGTGGTCGCTGTAGTGCGAGTAGGTCAGTTCGTCTTTGGTGGTGACATTCGTGCTCGCGAGGGTCTTTGCACCAGAGTTCAGCGAGGTGTTCGTGAATCCGCCGCTGCTCCCAATCACGTCCGACTCGTCCCTGAACCCGAGGTCCGCCAGCCAGTTCGGGTTCGGGGTCAACTTGAGGAAGATATTGCCCACGTAGTCGTCGAGCTTGGAGCCCCCGTAGATCTCCCCGGCGGTCATTGCGCTGTAGACCGCGTTTGCGGTGGCGCTGTAGGCAGGCGTGATCCAGCTGCCCCCGTTCTCGGAGGAAAGGTGCGAATAGGTGAGGCCGGTGTCCAGGGCGAGTAGGTCGCTGAACTTCGTCTCGGTCTGGTTGAGGACCTGGAAGGTCGTGGACTTGCGCGACTCCTGGTCGTCGTGGACCATGACCGTCGGGTCCGCAATCACGTTTGAGTTCGGGTACTTGATGTAGTTGCGCGCGTCGCTGTTGTTCACCCAGTCCTCGGTCACCTTGAAGGTCTCGGTGGTCTTGCCGACCGTCGCCGTCATCGAGCCCGCGAGGATGT
>DATNHT010000091.1:0-27222 GCA_035604815.1 Opitutaceae bacterium | reverse complement strand
TCTACCTGTATGGGAATTACATGTATAACACCGTCAACTCCGCGTTCATTGAGAGCGTGTCCAAGTACGCTCTGGTTATTCAGCGCGAGGCGGACGGCAAGGTGGGCATCATCGACCCAAGCGTTCCGAACCAGTTCTGTTGAGGGCCCCGGAAGCTGCACCCTGAATTGTCACACGGGCCGGCGCCGGCCTGAATCCCTGGAGAGGATGGTCCGGAAGTCATGCCGCTGGGACGACTACTCCCTTCGGCATGCTTCGTCTATGCCGCCATTCGTCGACGCTGCTTATGCCGGTCATCCAGAAAACAGATGCCCACCGCGCGCCAGATCATGCGGCCTGGTTCCCGGCGGCATCCATGCGCAGATACATGAATCGGCAACGTCAGGCAGATCGTCCTGGTTTTGGTTGAGGCCAATCTATCTGGGCCGCAGTTGAACCACCATGACCATGGATATGGCCGCTGGCGATCTGCTGCTTTCGGCCGGCCAACCCCGGGTGACCCAAGGCTTGCCGAGACACCTGCATTGCTATAAGCGATTGTTATTCAGCCACAAGCAGCCGCCAATAGGAGCCATCGCGGAGCGGGACGGCAACAATCCCCTAAGGATATTCCCTGTCGCGTGTCTTTAGTTATCGATGGAGTCATGTCTATCTCCCCATCCAGCCCCCATGGAGCCGTTGATGTTCGAAGGCGCACCGGCGCGGATGCCCGCGTTTGCGAATCATCCGGCTCCGCGCGCTGAGGTCATGAAACTCAACCCTCAGACCATCGCCGAGCTGTTTCAATCTGAGGAAAGCGCACTGCTGCACTTCGCGATCGGGATAGTCGGGCGGCGCATGGTCGCCGAGGAGCTGGTGCAGGAGGCGTTTCTGCGCCTGCAGAAAGTCTGGGGCCAGGTCGACAATCCGCGCGGCTGGCTCTACCGAAGCATCCGCAACCTGGCGCTCAACCAGCTGCGCGACCAGCGCCACGAGGCGCCGCTCGACGAGGAAAGGGCGGCGCCGGACCAGAGCCTGCCCCGAGAGGAGATGGGCAGGAGCGAGGCCATCGGGACGGTGCGGATGCTCCTCGCCGAGATGCCGGAGGACGACCGAAACCTCATCCGGCTAAAGTACCTCGACAACCTGAAATACGAGGAAATCAGCCGGAGGACGGGCCTGAGCGTCGGCAATGTGGGCTTCAGGCTGCACCACCTGCTCAAGGGGCTCCTGGACGGCCTGCAGCGCGCGGGCATCGAGGGGAGCCTGGGATAGGAGGCCACAATGAACGACGACAACATTCCGGAAATGCAGAAACAGATTCCAGCGGAGCTGGAGGCGCGAGTGGAGGCCTGGGTCTCCGGGGAGGCGTCCCCATCGGAGTCGGCGGAGCTCGAGCGGCTGACGGCCGGGAGGCCGGAGCTTGCGGCATTGAAGGCGAGGATAGAGGCCGTGCGCAAGCTGGTCTCGGAGGCCGTGTCCCCGGACAGTGAGCCGCTCAGGCTCTCCGCGGCCCGCAGGGAATCGCTTCTCCAGTCGCTCGGCGCCCCGGGGGATCCCGCCGCTCGCGAGGCGTCCGACGCTCCCGGATTCCCGACGCTCGCATCCATTGTGCGCAGGCAGAGGAACGAGAGGCGCTGGGTGCTCGCAATTGCCGCATGCCTGACCTGCGGCCTGTTCCTGTCCGTGATGTTCCAGGGTTCCTACCAGAGGCAATACGCCGCGTCGAGGAACGCCCGCATGGAGTCCCTAAAGAAGGCCCCCGAGCAGCTCAAGCTCGAGGTCGAATTGCCGGCATCAGCCGCGGCCGAGCCGGCGGAGCCCGCGTCGGCGCCGAACTTCCAGGCGCCGGCTGCAATCGTTCTTGATGAGACCCAGAAGGACAAGGAAGCCACGTCCCGGACGGTCGCGGCCATGCAGAGCCAGTTTGCGCAGGAGTCGGCGGCGGCGGTCTCGCGGGACCTGGCTGCTTCCGGCACGAATGCCGGAAGCGGCGGAATTGCCGCGAACGGCGCGGCGCCCTCCGGGGGAGGCGAGAATGCCCCCCTGGCCCACGGTGACCGCTTCGCGCTCGTGTCGGGGAATCCGGCTCCAGCGTTGAGTCTCTCAGCCGGCCGGGCCCCCCGCGCGCAGGCCAAGGGGGCGGCGGCCGCCCCGGTCGAGAACGAGGAGCCCACGGCGCTCGAGCCCTTCGTCGTCTCCGGGCTGGAGGACAAGGGCAGCTACAAGGCAAACTCGACGCTCGCCGGGACCCGGGTCCGCACGGATCTGAATGACGTCGCGTCGTCCATTTCCGTGGTCACGAGCGAGTTCCTGCAGGACACGAAGGCCGCGGGCGCCCCGTCTCCGGCCGAATCCGATGACATGGCAAAGGCGGCACCCCTGGCGCCCGCGAAGACCCTGGCCGGCGCGGGCCTCGAGGAGGCGGTCGCGTCCAGGGAGCCGGTCTCGACCTTCTCGCTCCACGTGGGCGACGTGTCGTTCCGGCTCGCGCAGGCGGCGCTCGCGCGGGGAGAGGCGCCGGATCCCGGGCGCATCCGCCCCGAGGAATTCTACAACGCCTTCAGCTACGGCGACCCGGCCCCCGCGATGGCCGAGAAGATCGCGTGCCGGACGGAGCAGTCGGCCGACCCGACGATGCAGCAGCGCAACCTCCTGCGGATAGCCATGACGGTGCCGGCGACGGGCCGCGCAGCGGCCCAGTCCCTGCGGCTGACGGCGCTCCTCGACACCTCCGGCTCGATGGAGCGCGAGGACCGCGCGGCAGCCGTGCGCCGCGCCATGGAGGTGCTTGTCTCGCTGCTCGGCAAGGACGACCGGGTGACCCTGGTCGGGTTCGCCCGCCGGCCGCGCCTGCTTGCGGACCAGGTGCCCGGCGACAAGGCCGCCAAGCTCCTCGACATCATCGCGCACACGCCCGCCGAGGGCGGGACGAACATGGAGGAGGCGATCAAGATCGGGGGGGAGCTCGCCATGCGCCAGTACGCGCCGGCGGCGCAGAACCGCCTCGTGATCCTGACCGACGGCGCGGCCAACCTCGGCGACGCGGACCCGGCGCACCTGGCCGCGCTGGTCGAGACGCTCCGGCAGAAGGGCCTCGCGTTCGACGCGTGCGGCGTCGGGACCGACGGGATCGACGACTCCGTCCTCGAGGCGCTCACCCGCAAGGGATCGGGGCGCTACTATGTGCTGGACACGCCCGAGGCGGCCGATGCCGGCTTCGCCCGGCAGCTCGCCGGGGCCTTTCGGCCCGCGGCGGAGAACGTCAAGGTCCAGGTCAGGTTCAACCCGGCGCGGGTCGGAAGCTACCGGCTGATCGGCTTCGAGCGGCACAGGCTCAACAAGGAGGATTTTCGCAACGACAAGGTCGCGGCGGCGGCGCTCGCGGCAGGCGAGGCGGCGGTCGCGCTGTACGAGGTCGAGGCGCTCCCCCAGGGAGAGGGCGAGCTGGGAGAGGTGCATGTGCGCTTCCACGACACCGCGTCGGGCGCCATGGTCGAGCGCTCGTGGACGCTGCCCTACGACCCGTACGTGCCGGCCTTTGACAGGGCGACGCCGACCATGCAGCTGGCGGGAACGGCCGCGTTCCTGGCCGAGAAGCTGCGCGGCGGCGCAAGGGGCGAGGCCATAAAGCTGACCGAGCTCGCCCCGGTCGTGAACGCGCTCCGGAGCCACTACGCGCACGAGGCGCGCGTGCAGGAGCTCGCCGCGATGTACGAGCGGATGCGGCGCATGCGCATGGAGTAGGCGCCCGGACGCAGTCCCGCTACCCAAGCCCGGCGGAGGCCCAATTCTAACAAAAGGAAACCCTATGAATGGATACACTACGACCGGGGGAGCGTTCTGGCGGGCCGCCGTCCTGGGGCTCGCGGCGCTTGCGGGCGCGGCCGGCGCCCCGACCGCGCTCAATGCCGAGTCCGACGGCGCCAGCGTCTCGGCGGGCCTGACGCCGGAAGGCGGGCGGATCACGGTCGAGGCAAAGGGCATGCCGGCGCCCGCGCCGCTCTTCTTCTCCGCCTCGGTGGACCAGTCGGTCCGCCTTGGCGCGGCCGGGATCCTGGGCGAGATGCGGCTCAAGCTGCATGTCATCCAGGGGCGGCCGGAGGTGCTGACGCTCGGCCTGTCGGGCGACGGGGAGGTGACCGACGTCTCCGGCGCGGGCCTGCGCGACTGGTCCGTGCGCCGGGCCGTCGGCGGGGCGGGCGACAGGAGGCTGCTCGACCTGCGGCCGCTGCTCGCGGAGGGCTCCGCCGATCCCCGGGACCTCGACCTGGTCGTGCGCACCCGGCTGGAGAAGCCGGCAGTTCCCGGAACGACGGCCGTCCTGATCGCCACCCCGGGCGACGCGGTCGGGTTTTCATCCAGCGTGAGCCTTCAGGCGGAGGCGGAAGTCGAGCTTCGCGTGACGTCCGTCACGGGCCTGGTGGCGCTCGGCGACAGGGATGGACCGACGGGGGCCACCCGGTTCGTCTCGACGGGCGAGGGGCGGATCGAGGCAAGCCTCGCCCGGCGCGGCGCGGCGCCCGCCGATGCCGAGCTGATCGGGGCGCAGCTCTCCGGGAGGCTCTCGGAGGCCGGCGGCAGCGTGGACTTCAGGCTGCGGGGCCAGCTTCGCTCGAGGAAGGCCGGAGCCCGCGTCCGGGTGCTCTCGGGCCGCGCGGCTCTCAGCGAGCGGGTCGCCGGCGACGGGTGGCACGTGGAGCTCGTCGCCGTCGAAGGCAACCGCTTCGCGTACGACCTGGTGGCCGAGCGCGAGGGCGCGGTGGCGGTGGATCTTCCCTTTGCCGCGCTGGTGCGGGTGCGCGGCGACTGGCGGACGCTCGAGTTCGCGATGCCGGCCGGCGCCGTCGTCCCGGTGCGGCTCGAGGGCCTGGGCGCCGACGTCGCCTTCAATCCCGAGTCGCCGATCGTTCCCGCCGCCGCGAAGGGCGGGTGGCAGGGATTCCTGCCCGCGGACGGCTCGGCGTCGCTGTCGTGGAAGCCCGCGCGCGAGGCCGAGCAGGGCGCGCTGTTCTTCACGAGCTCGGAGCAATCCGACGTGCGCGTCGGCGCCGGACTTCTGCGCCAGTGCGCGCGCCTGACGCTGCGCGTCCTGCAGGGCAAGCTGAGCCTCGTGAGATGCCGGCTTGAGGGGCCCGGGGAAATCCTTGGCGTCGAGGGCACGAACGTCGTCGGATGGAAGGTCGTGCCCGAAGGGGCGGCGCGGGCGCTCGAGGTGAGCTTCAGCCGCCCCGTGGAGGCCGAGGGCTCCCTCACGGTGAGCAGCCAGACCGAGCTCGGGGGATTTCCCGTGCGCGCGGAGCCGCTGCGCCTCGTCCCCGAGGGAGTCGTCCGGCACTCCGGCTTCGTGCGCGTCGCCAGCAGCGGCGCGGTGCGGCTGGAGGTTGCCGACGTGGCGGGGATGATGCAGCTCGCCCCGGCCCAGTTCCCGGGTCCGGCCGCCGAGGACGGGGCGAGGCAGGTTTTCGTGTACCGCTTCCCGTCGGCGGACTACGGCTACCAGATTGCCGCAACCGAGATCCAGCCGGAGGTCGGCGTTTCGGAGATCGCGACGTACGAGCTTTCGGAGACCGACCGCGTCATCAGCGCGAGCCTCGAGCTCGACGTGCGCGAGGCGTCCCTGCGGGACTGGTCGGCCCAGATCCCGGACGACTACACCGTGACCGCGGTCGACGGAAGCGACGTTTCCGACTACGCCGCCGAGACGGCGGCGGCGGGCGGCTACCGCACCCTGAAGATCGTGTTCGGCCGCGCCATCGAGGGGCGCCAGCTCCTGCAGCTGCGGCTCGAGAGGAACCAGCCGGCCGCCGCGGGCGAATGGCGCCTGCGGCCCTTGCGCTTCCCCGGGGCGAAGTCGGTTCGGGGCCACATCGGCGCCGTGTCGACTCCCGGCTACAGGATCGTGCCCGCCCGCGTGGAGGGGCTGGCCGAGGTGCCGCTCAGCTTCTTCCCGAGGCAGACCCCCGGCCTCCAGCAGGCCTGGAGGCTGCGCGGGCCGGAATGGTCCGCCGACGTGCAGGTCGAGGCGCTCGTCCAGAGCGTCCAGGCCGACGTGTTCCACCTGTATTCGATCAAGGAGGGGATCGTGTACGGCAGCGTGCTGCTCAACTACTTCGTCGTCGGCGCCCCGGCCGGCGAGTGGCGCATCGAGGTCCCGGCGTCCGTGGGCAACATCGACGTCGTCGGCCAGGGCGTCCAGCGCGACTGGCGGCGCGAGGGCAACCAGGTGATCGTGGCGCTCCACCAGCCGGTCCTCGGCGGCGCGACGCTGCTCGTCACGTTCGAGCAGCCGATGAGCGCCCGGGGCGGCGCGATCGAGCCCGGCCAGCTGCGCCCGCTCGGCGTGCAGGCCGAGCGGGGATACATCGAGGTGGTGAGCCCGCTGCAGGTGAAGTTCGAGGTGCGCAGGTCCGAGGGCCTCCTCAAGCTGGACCCGATGGAGCTGCCCGCCGAATTCCGGCTGCTCAGCAGCGCGCCCGCGCTCGCCGTGTACCAGTACACCGCGCGACCCTTCAGGCTGGAGATGGGCCTCGAGTGGTACGCGCAGGCCGAGACCGCGGACCAGGTCGTCGACTTCGCCCGGCTGTCCAGCCATGTGTCCCGGGACGGCCAGATTGTCACCGACGCGCAGTATTTCGTGAAGACCCACGGGCGCAAGGCGCTGCGCCTCGTGCTGCCCGCGGGCGTGAAACTGTGGGAGACGCGCGTCGACAACGAGGTGACGAGCGCCCAGGTGGACGGCGACCAGACGCTTGTTCCGCTGCCGGCCCGCGGCAACGCCAACGAGCCCGTTGCGGTCGCGCTGCGCCTCGGCCAGGCGGCCGGGCCGTCCGGCGCTGCCATCAGCCTTTGCGCGCCGAGGACAATGGCGCCCACGGTGATAACGGAGTGGACGCTGCGCGGCGACCCCGGCCTCATGCTGGTGCCGAGGGGCGGCACGTCCAACATGGTCCGCCCCGCGCTGACGGAGAGCGGCTTTGAGTGGATCTCCAGCCGCGGAACCCTTCCTGCGGCCGCCCTGCTGGGCTTCGTGGCGCTGGGGGCACTGTTCCTGCTGTCGGATTCCACGTGGCGGATAACCGCCGGCCTGGCGTGCTGCGCGGCGGCGATCCTGGGCGCGTCGATGCTCGCCGCCGAGGCGCTGGTTAACCGCCGCCAGAACCTTCACGAGCTGACGTATGCCTCGTCCATGGTTTCGCCGGCCGAGAGCGTCTCCATCCAGGTCGCCGCCATGAGCGAATGGCGGGCGATGCTGGTGGGGTGGGGTGTCGCCTCGGCGGCGGCCGGGGCGGCTGCCGCGGTCGCGGCCTCGGTTCCGTCGCTGCGCCGCCGGCCGATGTCCCGGCTCGCAGTCCCGGCCGCCGCCGTCCTCCTCTCCGCCGGCCTGCTGGCCCAGCACGGCGGCGCCGTGCTCTTTTTCGCCGCTGTGTGCGCGGCCGTGTTCCTGCTGATGTTCGTCCCTGGGACGGTCCGCTGGCAGCGCAGCCGCCGCCCGGGCAAGCGGCCGCTGCCGCCGGAGCTCGGCCGGGGCGCTTCTGCCGTCGCCTCGATCCTGGCGATCGTGGGCGCCGCGGGCCTCTCGGCCGGAGCCGCCCCCGCCCTGCGCGCCGAGGCCGAGCCGGCCCCGTGGCTGCGGGACGGCGCGAAGCCCGCCCAGTCGATGGTGGAGACCTGGGCGATCCGCAGGAACCGGCTGTACGCGGACGTGGAACTGAGCGTGCGCGGGGCGCCCGGCGACAGCTTCCTCCTGCTGAGGCCGCCCGCGGTCCTGACGGACTTCACCGGCGACGGGCTCCGGGTCGGCAAGGTCGAGCGCGACGGGGAGACCTCGTACTATGTCGCGCCTGAGCGCGAGGGAACGCTGACGGCCCACGCCCATTTCGAGATGCCGGTCGCCGACTCGGCCAAGGGGATCGCGGTGGCGACCGGGCCCGCCGCGACGCAGCGGATCACGGTGGAGCTCGACCAGGGGGGCTGGGAATTCACGTCCCCCATGGCCGTGCAGGTCCTGCCGACACCCGGCCTCGGCGACAGCCGCAGCGGCGCGACTCTGGTTCTAGCGCCGCAGGGGGCCGCAATGATTACGCTGCGGCCCCGCAGGCGGGACACCGCGGCGGAGGCGACGCGGTTCTTCGCGGAGGCCGCCAACCTCTACGTGCCCGGACCCGGCGTCGTGGACGGATTCGCGCGCGTCACCATCCGGCCCGCGCAGGGGCGCGTGTCCGAGCTCGACCTGGACGTGCCGAAGGGCCTCACGGTGGGCGACGTCGTCCGCGGCCCGGTCGGCGCGTGGCGCTTCGACCCGCAGCGGCACCGTCTCCACGTTGCGATCGAACCGGCGCAGGCCGAGAGCTTCAAGTTTGACGTCGAGACGCAGCTTGGCACGGGAGCGCTCCCCTTCGACCTCTCGCTTGAGCCGCTGCGGGTCGACGGGGCGACGGGGCAGGTGGGCACGATCGCGGTCGCGTTCGGCGCAGAGGCCCAGCCGGAGGGCGCCGTTCCCACCGGGATCTCGCCGGTGAACGTCCAGGACTTTGACCCGGGCCTGCTGCCGCGCACGCGCGAGGATGTGCCGCCCGCAGTGATCCAGCAGGTCTGGCGCTACGGCCAGTCGGGCGGACGCGTGGACATGAGGGTCGTCGCGGTCGCCCCCGAGGTGCGCGTCACGGGCCGCCAGGTGCTGTCCCTGGACGACGACCGCATGGTGATGGCCGTGGACCTCGGCGTGTCGATCGCCCGCGCGGGGCTATTCAAGCTGAGCTTCCCGCTGCCCGAGGGCCTCGAGCTCGAGGCGCTGAGCGGCTCGGCCTTAAGCCAGTGGACCGAGGCCTCGGAGGGCGGCCAACGCATCATCACCCTGCACCTGAACGGGCGCACGATGGGGGAAAGGACGTTCGCGCTCACGCTGGCCGGGCCGGCTCCGCGCCCGCAGGAGGCCTGGCCGGTGCCGCGGCTCGTCGTCCGCGAGGCCGGCCGGCAGACCGGCGAGGCCGTCCTGGTCCCGGGAAAGGGGCTGCGGCTGCGCATGGTCGATCGCGCCAAGGCGACCCAGATCGACCCGCTCACCATCGGCGCGCTGCAGCCGGGAACGCTTGCGTTCCGCCTGCTCCAGGGCGACTGGGAGCTCCACGTGGGCATCGAGGCCCTCGACCCATGGGTAACCGTGCAGGCCCTGCAGGAGGTCACCATCCGCGAGGGCCAGACGCTGACCCGGATCGGCCTTAGGTACCATGTCGAGAACGCCGCCGTGAAGCAGCTCCGAATCAGGCTGCCCGGCCTCGGCGAGGATCGGGCCAGGACCGTCCGCGCCACCGGCACCGCCGTGAGCGACATGGCCAGGGTCGCGGGCTCCGCGGACCTCTGGGAGATACGCTTCCAGCGCGGCATCGCCGGAGAGACGGACGTGCAGATCGAGTTTCAGGGCCCGGCCGCCCGCGACGCAAACCGGGAGATGGTCGCGCCGCCGGAGTTTCCCGGGGCGCGCCAGGCCGCGCAGTTCGTCGCGGTCCGCGGGAGCGGCCGGCTGGAGCTCGAGGCAGGCGATCTGCCGCGGGGCTGGGCGAGGGCCGACTGGGGCGCGGTGGCCGCGTACCTGCAGGCCCGGTCGGACCGGAGCGTCCCCGCGCTCTGCTTCCGCGTGGCGGAGCCCGAGAGCGCGCTGGCCGTGGCCGTCCGCAGGCACGACATCGCCGAGGCGCTCAAGCTGCGCGTCACCCAGGGCGACCTGACGACCGTGTTCTCCCCCGCGGGGTCGTCCCTGACTTCGGTCGAGCTCAAGGTCGACGTGCTGGAGAAGAGCACCCTGCGCGTGCGCCTCCCCGAGGGCGCGCGCCTGTTCAACACCTTCGTGAACGGCGAGGGCGTCTCCGTGGTGCGCGAGGGCGACGCCTACCTGTTCCACGTGGCGGCCAACACGGACGCGGAGCGCTCGGCGACGGTGCGCCTCGTCTACGCCGCCCCGGGCGCCGGGACCGGCCCGGTCGGGCTCGCCGGCCCGAGCCTGAGCGTGCCCCTGGAGAATGTGACATGGCGGGTCGTGATCCCGCCCGGGTACCGCCTCGAGCGCTACAAGGGCGACCTGCTGCTGCGCGACGAGCGCGCCGCGGGGTCCTTCGGCATCGAGCAGTACAGGACGCTCGTCAATTCGAGGCGCTCGGCCGACGCGCAGAAGGCGGTCGCCATGCTCGAGCAGGCCGATTCCTTCCTCCAGAAGGGCGACCAGCAGAGGGCCGGGGAGATGCTCAGCCGCGCGTCGAACGCCCAGCTCGACGAGGCCTCAAACGAGGACGCGCGGGTCCAGCTGCGCAACCTGAGGACCCAGCAGACGGTGCTCGGCCTGAACACCCGCAGGCAGCGCCTTTACCTCGACAACCGCGTCGACGCGGCGCGCAACGAGCAGCTGGAGCAGGCGGCCAGCCTCAACCCGTTCATGCGCGGCAAGGTGAACTTCGATCCCCAGCAGGTCGACCAGCTCCTGATGGGCAACACGGTCGAGGAGAACGCGGCCCTGCGCGGGATCGCGGCCCGCCTTGTGGACCAGCAGCTGGCCGCGGAGCCGGCCCCGGGCGCGATCGACGTCACGATGCCGGAGCGCGGCCGCGTGCTCACCTTCACCCGCAGCCTGCAGGTCGACGGGGGCTCGCCGCTCGGGCTCAAGCTGACCGTCGGGAGGATCGCCTACACGAGCCTCAGGCTCAGCGTTCTCGGGATGCTGGCCATAGGCGCCGTCGCGGCGATGTCATCCAGGCGCAGGACGGAAAGGCCCGGCGCGGGGATCGCCTCCGCGCCCACCCGGGATCCGGCATGACAAGGCCCCCTTTGCTTCGCAGAGCACGATCGGAAACCATCAAACCACAGCCCACATGCGCCGCCGAGACATCATCCTTGGAGCCCTCCTCTCCATTGCCCTCATCGCGGGAGTCGCCTGGTACGGTGAATTCACCCACGGGGTTCCCATCAAGCGGCCCCCGCCGGACAAGCCCACGGTCCTGGAGCCGCTTCCGCCCGTCGATCCGGATCCCGCGGTCAAGACCGAGACGGACGCCGACAAGCCCAGGCCTCAGAAGGAGGCCATTGTGCCCGTGCAGCCGGACATACCCCTGCCAAAGCCCCCGGTCGGCGCATTCACCCAGCCGGTCGAGCCCCCGCGGCCCGTGTCCGACACCCGGGACGTCGCGGTGATTCCCCAGGATCGCGGCTACGCGGATCCCAGGGACCAGCCCTTTGAGCTCTCCCAGCTGGACAGGGCGCCCATCGCAAGGTACCAGGCGCGCCCAGAGTACCCCGACGGCCTGAGGCGCGACGGGATCACCGGCGACGCCCTGGTGGACTTCATCGTCGATCCGAATGGCGACGTCCGCAACGCGGTCGCCGTCCGGCCCGAGCGGCGCGAATTCGGGGACGCCGCATGCAGGGCCGTGAGCAAGTGGAAATTCAGGCCCGGCTGGAAGAACGGCCACGCGGTCTACACGCACATGCAGGTGCCGATCGTCTTCACCCTCGACGGGGGCAACTGAGCGGATGGAGGCTCCGGGGGACTGGAGGCGCCCGCTCCGGGGATCCGCGGGCCCGTTGGCACGCAGGAAAAGGCGCCGATCGGCCGCGCCGGGGCCTCCCCGCCTCAGACGGGACGCTGGAGCGAGCCGGGATTTTCGCCGGCTCGCAGGGAGATTTCGGCGCCCTCGCGGCCGAGTTCCAGGCATTCGAACAGGTTGCGCACGCACTGCCCGAGCCGGTCGTGGCCAAACCCGCCGCGCTCGATCTGCTCGACGATCCTGCGCCCGAGCATTGCCGCCTGGTCGCGCAGCCGGGCGCCCGCCTCGCCGGGCGGGTTTTCGTCGAGGTCCATGCTCGGGTCGAGCAGCTCGACCAACTCGACCGCCAGCGTGCGGGCCGCCAGCTCGCAGGCGCCGGGCGACCCGGAGGCCGGCAGCACTCGCACAATCCTCCTCGCGATCCGTCCCGCGTGCGGCAGGTTGAGGGCCACGTCGAAATAGGGCGGGCCGCGCGACCCTGGGGCCGGTCCTTCATTGTTCATCCCCCGGGGATAGGCCCCGCACGGCCGGCAGGCAACATTGCCTGACGCGCCCTTCTTCCCGCCTATTTCACGAGCAGCAGGACGACCCCGTGCGCGGGCACGGCGGCGGCGAAGCCGTCGTCGGCGGCGGCGATGGCGCGGTGCCGCCACAAGTCGCGCACGCTCGCCGGCGTGGAGGACCTGCCGATCTGGGTCCATGAAAACGAGGCTGTTGTCTCCGCGGCGTTTCGGTTGAACAGGCCCACCGCCACTCCCCTGCCTACGAGGGGCTTGGCCCATGCCTCCACGCCATCCTTCGCGAAGAGGCGCGCACCCTGCCTGCCCAGCGCATCCTGGTCAACCGAGATGACCTCGCGGTTTGTGAGGATCTCCCGGGTTTCGGGCGACATGCTGCGCAGGTCGTTCCCCGCCATGAGAGGCGCGGCCAGCATGCACCAGAGGCTGAAGTGGGTCCTGTATTCCGTGGCGCTCATCCCGCCGTTGCCGACCTCGAGCATGTCCGGATCGTTCCAGTGGCCCGGGGACGCGTAGGGCGCCAGGCGGCCCTGGTTGAATCCGATGCCGGACATGGATTTCCAGCTGTCCTGGATGTCGCCCGTGGTGCGCCATAGGTTGCCGCCAACGGCGGGCCCCCACTTCCATACATCGGCGATCCCGTACTCGCACAGGCTGAAGACGATGGGGCGCCCGCAGCGCCCGATGGCCTCGCCCATCTTCTGGTAGACCGGCCGCAGCTGCGCCCCCGGATAGACCAGCCCGGCGCTGCACCAGTCGTACTTGAGGTAGTCGACGCCCCAGCCCGCGTAGGTCTTCGCATCCTGCTCCTCGTGACCGTGGCTCCCCTCGTAGCCTCCGCAGGTGACGGGGCCCGGGGAGGAGTATATCCCCAGCCTAAGACCCTTAGCGTGGACGTAGTCCGCGAGGGCCCTCATGTCCGGGAATTTCCGGTTGGGGACGATGTTGCCCTGGGCGTCGCGGCCGCCCTCCCAGGTGTCGTCAATGTTCACGTAGGCGTACCCGGCGGCGGCCATCCCGGAGCTGACCATGGCATCCGCGGTCTCCCGGACAATCCGGTCATCGACCGACTCGGCAAAGTGGTTCCAGCTGTTCCATCCCATGGGGGGAGTCCTCGCGAGCCCGTTGTCGGGGAGGTCGCGGACCTCGGGCACGGGCAGGGCGGCGGCAGCGCCGAGCGCGGCGTCGGCGACGGGCCGGGCGAGTGCCTCGTCTTTTCCTCCCCCGTCATAGCCGACGACCACGCGCAGGTTGGCTCCCTCGGGCCGGACGTGGAAGGTCCAGCCCCAGTCGATCCTGAAGACCAGGTCAGGGCCCTCCATGTGCGCGCCGCGGATTGGGATGGCGACCGCGCCGTTGGGGAACACCCGGCCCCCGAGGCTGCCGCCCTCCGGGCGGAGCTCGAGAAGGGTGTGGAGCGTGACGCCCCAGGGCTTGGACACGTCTATGCTCCAGGCTCCGCTCATGTCGGGGGCGCCAAGGACCCATTGGGCGGCGAACACCGACATGGCCGAGAGCAGCGAGAATCTCAGCGCGCGTCCGAATGAACCGGCGGGCGGGCGGGGATGGGAACCTTTGGACTTGAGCGGGCTCATGGTCTTGGGCGGATACCTTTTCCCTTGGTCTCGGGTTGGGATCCTTCGGCCGCGTGCACGTGAACCAGCAATACTTCTGCACGGCAGTATCAATCATAATAAATCGGGCCGACCCCGTCCGGCGCATGCCGCGCCCAGGGCCCAGGAGGGGTCTTTTTTGTTGGCTCGGGCACGGGTGTGCGGTTAAGTCCGCACGTGCGCCCGACCCCAAGGCCTCTCCTGTCGTGTGCCCTGATTTGCGGCCTGCTGGCCGGGTGTTCCGCGAGCAAGGGGCCGGCCACAAGCGCCTACCTCCGCGAATTCGAATCCGATTGCGCGGGCGCCGCCGGCCAGGTCCGTGGCCTTCCGGGAATCCCCCCGCCCAGCCGGCCTTCCCTCCCGCCGAATCCGACGGACGAGGAGCAGCGCGTCTTCGACGGCACGATGCGCATCTATCCCCTCTTCGTTAACCAGTACTACGGCGCGATCATGGAGCGATGTCAGGCCCTCTCCCAGATAAGCGGCCAGGCCCAGGACCGCATTGCCGCAATGAACGCGGCCGGCGTGGACCCCGCCGCCGCCCTGCTTGCGGCCCATCGGGGGCAGGTGTTCGGCCAGTGGCGCGAGTTTTTCACGGAGTTGCGCCGTCTCGCCGACCTGAACCGGACCGCGCTCGTGCGCCGCAAGAGCGTTGATGACCTGGATGTGATGCTTTCGGGGGTATTCAGCTCGGCAATCGCGGGGTCCGCCGACGGGGGGAACGAGGACGCAGCGGCCGCCGCCGCCAAAGGGCTGAAGGCGGTCGCCGGCGCAGCCTCGGGGCGCCAGGGCGAGCAATACGGGATCGGCGACCAGGTCGCCCGCGTGGCGGAGCTGGCGGCGCAGCTTCAGGGCGACGCAGCCGCGTGCCTGTCCGAGCATGCCGGGTTGGCGAAGGACCTCCAGGCCAGGTACCCGGACCAGGACTGGGGCATGCTGCAGGCGAAGCAAGCGGCAGGCGCGAAGTAGGGCGCCGCCTCCGGAGGCGCGCCGTTCCAACATTTCAGGGGACCGGATCGACGCGGATGATTGCCTGCCGGTCGTTTGCGAGCCCGACCCGGAGCGCGAGCTGGGCCTCCTCGTTCACCGACACGGGATTGAGGGCGAAGCCTGTCACCGTGGAACCCAGCAGCGGGTCGCCAAGGCAGATGATCCTGTCGGCGGCCGAATCGGGCCCGCTGAAGACGCCGAGCCGCCCCCCCCGCGGAGTTGCGAAGAATGCGACCAGTCCCGCGCGGTTTATCAGAGCGCCGCGGAAGCTCTCAAACCGGGCGCCCGCCTCGACCAGGGGCGTCATGCCTCGGGCGGTCGCGGCAAAGACGCCGGCGCCCCCTTTCCGGAGCGTGGCGGCAAAGGCCACCGTGCCCTCGTCATTGATGACGGGGAACAGCGCCAGGTCGCTGAACAGGTCGCCGGTCTCGGCGATGCTTGTGAGCGTCCCGCCCCTTGCCGCGTAGATGCCCTGGCCTCCGCCCGTGCGATCGGCCCTAAACACGACGGTGCCTTCGCGATTGATGACGGGGAGCCCGCGGAAACCGCTAAAGGCGCCGCCCGTCTCCGCGACGCTCACTATCGACTCGCGGCTCCCCGTGAAGATGCCGGCGCCGCCCGAGGTGAGGTTGGCCCTGAAGGCGAGTGTCCCCTCGTCATTCATGGTGGGGCCCAATGGACCGATGCTCCGGAACCGGGCGCCGTCACGGGCAATCGCGGTGAGCTCCCCGCCGAGCGCCAGGAAGACCCCCTGGCCCCCCGACTTCATGCTGGCGTAGAAGCTCAACGCGCCGCCGCTGTTGAGGTCGGGGTGGCTGTCTATGCTGCCCAGGACACCGCCGCCCGGGTCGGCGACCGTCACGATCGGCCCGCCGGCGCCGGTGAAGGCCCCGCTGCCCCCGGTCCTCAGGCCCGCCTGGAACGCGACCAGACCTGCGTCGTTCACGGATGCGACGTAGGGAGCGAAGCCGCTGAAGCGGTCACCGGTGTCCGCAATCAGCGTGAGCCTGAACGCCCTGATCTGCGGTGACGGTCTCACAATTGGTGCGCCCAACGAAACATTGTGAATGGCGACTGCGCAAGCGCGCCGGGCGGCGCGGGCCCGGGGCGTCCGGGCCCGCGTCAGTTTGCCGGGCCGCACCTGAAGCTGGTGGTCCGCGTTGTTTTGTCCGTGCGCTTTGTCGATGCGGAGTCATCCGCGAGCAGCACGCCGGGGGGCGGCGAGCCGATCGCAAATGAGATGACGACGGGCTGCGCGGGCAGGTACTCGGCGTTTCCGGGCTGCGTCGCCGTGATGGTCACTTCGCCGGGAGCCCCCGCCGGGGTCACCACGCCGCCGGCGAGCCGGACCGGTCCGGAGTTGAGCGCGAAGGCCACGGGAAGGCCGCTAGACGCGGTTGCCAAAAGCGCGAAGGGCGGGGTGCGCGTCGTGACGGGGCCCGGGGGGACGAATGTGATCGTCTGGGGCAGCAGGGCCGTGAAATGGGCCATGACCGCCTTGTTGGAGTTCATGAGGACCGAGAGGGTCGCGGAGGATCCCGTCGCGTCCCCTGTCCAGCCCGCAAAAGTGTTGCCGGGGCCCGCGGTGGCCGACGCGGTTGCCATGGCGTCGGGCGGGTAGCTGCCGCCGCCGGACACCGAGCCGCCGGCGGATGCCGAGACGGAGAGCGTGTAGTACGGCGCCTGGACCGAAACCGAGGCCGACGCGGCGGCCGACGGGTTGTAGTTGGCGTTTCCGGAGTCGTCCACGGTGACCGTGTACGTGCCCGGCGCGGGGAACGTGACTGTCTGCAAAGGTCCCAGCCCCGAGGCCGCGCCGCCCCAGGAGTAGTTGCCGGTGGCCCCGCCCGAGGCGGCGAACCCCACGCTCTGGCCCGCCGTGACGGTGGCGCCGGGGGGCGTGATCGTGACCGGGGGCTGGTTTGCCTTCGCGACCGCAATCGCTGCCTGTGCCGAGCCGGCGAGTCCCGCCGTGTCGGTCGCGGTGGCCCTGAGCGTCGCGGTTCCGGCCGCGGCGAACGCGTGCGAGACCCCCTCCGAGTCGGCGGGGTTCGATGGGCTCGCGTCCGACGCGATCCGAACCCATGTGCTTCCGCCGTCCTCGGAGGCGTCGATGACCACGGACGCCAGCGGGTTGCCGCCCGAAGGCGACGAGGCGGTTGCGCCGATCGCGACCTGCTGGAACGCCGTCGCTGCCCTTGGGGCCGAAAGGGTGACGGTCGGAGGGGGCCGCGGGGGCGGAGTCGGAGCGCTTCCCACGGGGCCTCCTCCCCCGGCGTCCATCGTTTCCGTCGATATGGTGCTGGCCGGATTCCTCGCGACGAAACTCTGGCCGAACCAAAACCGGAACGCGTAGGTCCCCGGCCCGAGATCGGGCAGCGTCCAGGTCGCATGCTCGAGTCCGTCGGCCGGCGTGCCGCGCGCGCCGACGATGTGGATCGAGGCGGCCGCGTTCGAGACTGCGCCGGCGCCGTTCACGGAGATCGAGGGCATTCCGTTCGCGGCGGTCGCCACCACCTGCCCTGCAAGGTTGCCGTCTGGGTCGACCAGGTCGATCCGCCCCGGGGCGCTGACAGTCCCCCTCGGGTCGTCATCGCACGTCCACACGACGGCGAAATTCATGACGAAGCCTCCCGGCCCCATGGCGAACGACTCGGAGGCGTAGCGCGCGTCCTGTCCTCCCGCCCGGGATGCGAGGGTGGCTGCGGCGGCAAGAGCGGCCCGGGCCGCGATCTGGCGCATGGGCGCGGTCGTCATGGGCGCACGAGATCACTAAACCACCTAGTAAGACAAGTCTAAAATAGCAGAGCCGCGACGCCGCCCCGGCTGCGCCTCGCTGGGCAGCGCACGGAGCCTGCCCGACATGACGGGAGGCCGGCTCGCCCTCGAAAGACTCCGTCGGGTCGCTCTCCATGAATTGGCTCGATCCCCGGAACGGGAGCACAAGGATGGCGCGGTCTCCAGGATCCGCCGATGCTCCGACTCCTCGCCACCTGCGCATGCGCGTGGGCCATCGCGGCCCGGGCCGCGTCCCCGTCCGGGCCCCTGACGGCGGAGGAGCTTTTCCGCGCCGCTCCGCTGGGCGAGGCCAGGCTTTCGCCCGACGGGAAGCGCCTGGGCACCATTGTCACGGACAGGAACGACCTGAAGAACCTGCTGATCCTTGACCTGAAGGATTTCAAGCCGTCGGGCCTGCGCGCATACGGCGACTTCGACATCTCGACGTTCCGCTGGCTCGGCGACGAGCGGGTGGTGTTCAACGTGTCGAAGGACAAGCTGTACTCCTGGGGGCTTTATACGTCGAGGATCGGCCATCTCGACCGCTTCACGCCGATCGACAGCTTCGACGTCACCCAGATCGTCGGGCTGCCCCTCTCGCGCCCGGGAAGCGTCCTGGTCTGGATTCTCCAGAATGCCGAGGACAATGGCAGGCCGGGCAGGCTTCTCGAGCTGGACGCGAACCGGAACCCGGTCGGCGTTGAGGCCCCGCGCCGGGGCGACGCCACGATTCGCTCCTACAGGCCGCCCACGGACGACCCCGTCGTCGCGTGGCAGTCGGATCGCCAGGGCGACCTTGCGCTCTGCGAGACGTGGTCGAAGGGTGACTTCCACTTCTACCGCTACCGGCGGGCGTCCGACAGCTGGAGCGGGGTCAGGCTGGCGCCCGGCTCCCGGCCCATGGGATTCGACTACGACAGCCGCCTTCTATGGGTCGTCACGGTCTCGCCGGGGCGCGGCTACGAGCTGCGCCGCTACAACCTCGACACGGGCGAGCTGGGCGCGGCGGTCCTCGCCGATTCGCAATATGACATAGGGACGGGCTTCCTTCATTTCTCCGAACGGGAGCGCGCCATGGCGGGGGTCACCTACGTTCAACGCAGGCCGGTGACAGTATGGTTTTCGGAGGCCTTCGCGGCGGCCCAGGCAACCGTGGACCAGCGCAGGCCGGGAACCGACAACGTTCTCGTCGACCAGGACCGCGCGGACAGGAAGTTCCTATTCCAGCTGGGCGGCGCGCAGCATCCTCCCACCTATGAACTGCTGGACCTGGACGCGAAGACCCTGAGGAGCTTTGCCGATGTGGCGCCATGGCTCAAGGGGCGCCCGCTGCGCCCGGTGCAGCCGATGAGCTTTGTCGCCCGCGACGGCGCCAGGCTCGAGGGCTACCTTGCGCTCCCGGAGGGGGCGAGCGCGCAGCACACCGTGCCGCTCGTCGTCCTCGCCCATGGAGGTCCCTGGGTTCGCGACGTCCCGAGCTTCAATCCCGAGGTGCAGTTCCTCGTCAGCCGCGGATACGCCGTCCTCCAGCCGAACTATCGCGGCTCGACGGGATACGCCCCAGCGATCAGCCACGAGCACGAGTGGGATTTCCTCCTGATGCACGATGACGTGACCGACGCGACGAGGGCCGTCCTGAGGACCGGCTTGGTCGACCCGAAACGCGTTGCGATCATGGGCGCGAGCTTCGGCGGATACCTGGCGGTTGCGGGCGTGACCTTCGAGAGCGGCCTCTATCGCTGCGCGGTCACGGAATGCGGCGTCTTCGACTGGGAGCGCTTCATCAAGTCGAAGAGCGACGTCAGCCGCCCCGGCGAGTACGAGAGGCTGGTCGACGAGCTCGGCAAGCCGGGCCGCGACCGGGAGCGACTGGAACGGATCTCGCCCCTCGAGCACGCGGACCAGATCCACGTCCCGGTCCTCATTGCCCACGGCACCGAGGATGGCGTCGTCGACGTCGCGCAGTCGAAGAAGCTCGCGAAGGAGCTGAAACGAAGGGGCGTGCCCTGCGAGACGTTCTTCCGCGCGGTCGAGGGCCACGGGTTCTACAACTACAGCAACCGCGTTGAGTTCTACCACAGGGTGGAGGCGTTTCTCGCGGCGAACCTTGGCGGCGCCACGCTGACGGCCGACAAGTGATGCGGGCCGGGCCGGGGTTGATTTATCGCGGCGGCCGGCTAATGGATGCCTCGTGATCGCCCGCACCAAGGAGCTGCTGTTGCTTTCCATGCTGGCGTCCCTGACGGCCTCCGCGGCGATTGAACGCAGGCTCTACGTGGCCGAGGACCAAGGCGCCATCTATGTCTACGATGTCGGCGACAACCATCGCCTGATCCGGAAATTCGGGGTTCCGGGGACGGGCGCCTACAAGGGCATCTGCGCCGACCCCAAGCGGGGGAAGATCTACCTTAGCTCCAACGTCGGCTATCAACTCGTGTGTCTGGACCTGTCGACCGAGGCGGTTGCGTGGTCCCTGCCCGTCAAGGACTATTCCGACAGCCCGGCGATCACGCCCGACGGCAGGCTCATCTATCTGCCCAGGAGATACGGCAAGGGATGGGACGTCATCGACGCCGACCTCGCCAAAGTCGTGGCGTTCGTTCCGGTGCCCTACGGCAACCCGCATAACACCTGGTGCAGCCGGGACGGCTCGCGCATGTATCTGGCTGCGCTCGGCAACGAGAACCTCTACGTGGCCGATGTCGCCACGCATAGGATCATCAAGACCGTCGGGCCCTTTCATCCGAATCCGGACGACCCGTGGGGCTGGACGGGTCAAACGCATAATGGCCCCAAGGGCATTCGCCCTTTTGCCGTCACGGCCGATGACAAGTATTGCTTCGTCAACCTGGACGGAGTCCTCGGCTACGAAATCGGCGACATCCAATCCGGCACGCGACTGGGTAGGGTCGAGATCGAGGGATTCAAGATGATCCGCGGCTCCCACCTGACGACGAGCCACGGCATCAACATCACTCCGGACCAAACGCAGGTATGGGTGTCGGACGATGCCGGCCCCTATGTCCACGTCTTCGACATCACGGCCCACCCCCATCGCCAGGTTGCCGACATCAAGCTCACGGGCAAGAACGGCTGGGTGACCTTCGGCATCGACGGCCGCTATTGCTACGCGTCAAGCGGCGACGTCATCGACGTGAAGACCAGGAGAATCGTGGCGAAGGTCGTTCCCAGCGAGAAGCTGCTGGAAATCCAGTTCGACAACGGCAGGCCCGTGCGGGCCGGCACCCGCTAGCGCTGCGGCGAGAGCAAAGCCGCCGGCTACCTGTCCATCGAGGCCGGGACCGGGATGTCCCGGCGCAGTTCCTTGTGAAACCGGGCGCGCATGTCTCCCAGCCAGGGGTCCAGGAAACGATCCCCCAGGTTGATGGAAATCGTCTTATTCACGCCGGAATCCCTGGTCGCAAAGAGGACTTCGCCCGTCGGATCAATGATGGCCGACTCGACGTCGAATCCCGACGAGACCACGAAAAGATGGTTCTCCAGCGCGCGGGCCCTGAGCAGCGTGAGGTATCCGCCTGCGGCCGGCACAAACAGGATCTCGGCTCCCCGGACCGCCATCGCGCGGGCCGGATCGGCGTATTCGGCGTCCCAGCAGATCATCATCCCGATCCTGCCGAAATCGGTCTCGAAGACCGGGCAGTCCCCGCCCGGGGTGAGGCCTCCCTCGATCTCCTCGCGGGGCAGGTAGACCTTCCTATACCTGCCCGCCACGCCCCCGCGCCGGTCGATGAGGACGGCGGTGTTGTAGACGGCCCGGCCCTCCCGCTCGGTGAGCCCGGCCACGATGTACATCCCGTACCTGCGTGCCCTTTCGCCGAGGCGGCTCGTGCTCGGCCCTGGAATCGGCTCCGCCGCGCTGACATAGGTTCTCGAGTTCCCCTCGAGGAGGATCTCCTCGCCCAGGCACACGATGTCCGGCTTGTCCTTCGCGACCTCATCGATCGCCTGCAGGAAGGCGCCCAGGTTGTCCGGGTTGTCCCGGGGATGCAGGGAGACGGTCCCGACCCGCACCCACCGGGCGGGCGGCGCCGGCGCCTCCTCTAGGGTGATGTCGTCCCACCACACGGTCCCCTGCGGGGCCCAGCCAAGGCTGAGCTCGACGTTGACGCCCGCCGCCTTGGGCGGCGCCGGCACGCGCATCGTCACGCGCCTCCAGGGAAGGTCTGCCGATGTCTCATACGCGTAGTCCGGCTCTCCGACGCGCCGGCCAAGGTTGTCCAGCCAGTCGAGCCGAGCCACGACCTGCCGCGCCTCGTCGGGGACCGACCGGCAGCTGTAGTAGGCCGTCAGCCGGTAATACTGGCCGGCCCTGATCCCGCCGACATGGCGCGACCAGCCGCCGTGCTCGAGGGGGTTGCCGTCGCCCGAGATGGCCAACGCCCCGGGAGGCGACCGAAAGCGCCCGGCGTCGACGTAGCACCTCGGCCGGATCTCGTCCCTCTCCGCCCACGCAGACCAGCCTGCCGGCGTGCGGCCGTCCGCGCCAAGGTCCTTTGGTGCGAGCCACAGCCGGCTCCCCTGCTGGGCGGCGCACGGGCCGGCCGGCGCGGCCAGCAGGCACGCGCCGACGGCTCGAACAATGCCGCGCGCTTGGAACATCGCCTTTGTCACTCCTGGCACCTTACCGGATCGACGGCGGGGAATACAACCGGGTCTTTATGCGGGAAGTTTCAAGCAAACCGCACGCAAGGCAAGTTGCGGATGGACGGTGGCGGCCCGGAGCGCGGCTGCGCCGCGCGCTGCCTGTTCCCCGTGGTTTGAGGAGCCGTATCCGGCAAACCGGCATCAAGTCCGCATTCGGCTTCGTGGCCCCGGTGGGCCAGAACCCGTTGGAATGGCCAGGTCCCGTCTTCGCGCCATAGGCGGCGGTACACGCATGCGATCCGCGCCCAGAAATTCCCCGCAGCCGATCGCATCCCTCTAGCGGGACGTGCGGCTCCGCGCCGTGGTCATGGCCGCCCGGCTGATGCCTGCTGCGGCCCGCGCGATCCCTGCCTATGTCTCCCTAGCGCAGCGCCGCACGGATCCATGCGGCCTCGGGCGGGTCCACCTCGGCCGGATTGATCGAATTGAAAACCTCCTTGGCCTCGGACTTGCGCCCGACGCCCGCCAGGGCGGCCCCGTACGCAAACGCGACGGCATGCGATTTTCTCAAATCGTGCGACACCGGCTCGATGAGCGCCAGCGCCCGGGACGCCTGGCCTGACCAGACGAGCACGAAGGCGTAGGTTGAGCGGTAGCTGGCGTTGCCGGGCTCGTGGGAGAAATTGTCCTCGGCGATGCGCCCGACCTGCGTCTGGCTCCCCTGGTCCGTGAGCGCCGCATAGTACGCGTAGTTGTTGGCGATGTCGCGGTCCGCGGGCCGCATCGCGTTCAGCCGGCCGAACGCCCGGCACAGCCCAGGCGCGTCGTGCTGCACCTGGTAAAGGCGGATCAGGGTGCCGACCGCCTGGTATGCGAGGTCCGGCCGGTCGGCCGCGGCCCAGAGGAGCTCGGACGCCTCCCTGGGGTAGCCCCACGCGCAAAGCGAGTCGCCCGCGAACAGCGCATGGGCCGCGCTGGAGCGGCCGTCGGCATAAAGGCTCTTCCAGAACGATTCCGCCCTGGGCCCGCCGCCCGTCTGGCGGGCGGCCGCCATCCCGTAGGCCCACCCGATAAAGCCGAGCTCCCGTCCCCAGTCGCACTGGTCGACCCAGGCCCGCAGGTCGGCCCAGCGGCCGGTGGCCCGCAGGGCCTCGGCGATGCCTTGGGCGATGGGCGGCCTCCGCGCGGCGGCCGGATCGAGCGTCCTTCCCCAGCGCAGGGCCTCCGCCCCCTGGCCGATCCCGGTGAGCCAGCCCAGGAGCTGGGCGGCCTCCTTCGGGTTCGAGAGGCTCTTCTCCTCGAGCGGGGCCAGCATGGCCCGGTAGCCCGCGGGGTCGGAGCCCTGGAGCGCCTGAAGGCAGACAGGGATGTCTCCCAGGGTGCAGCGCGGGTGCGCCCGCAGGCCCTCCGCCCACCGGGTGGCCGCCTCCGGCTCGCTGTGGGCGACCGCGTCCGCCAGGAGCGCCCGGAGGGCCTCGGCCCCCCAGTCGGGATCGGGGACCCATTTGGCCAGGAGGGTCTGGCCCCGCGACCGGTCGTCGGCCGGACCCGTCTGCAGGCAGGCGATCCCGAGAGGGATCTCGTCGATTGCCAGGGAATGCGCGCCTGCCCCCGAGTCCGCCTCGAGCGCCGCCTGGAACCTGTCGCGTGCGTCCGCGAAATGCCGGCCGCGGCGCGCGATCTCGCCGGCGAGGCGCAGCGCCCGCGGCAGCAGGCGAGCGGGCGGCTGGCCGAGCCGTGCCGCGGCCTCCTCGGCCTGCGAGGTGTCGTCCGCCAGGAGCGACGCCTCGGCCCACGCGAGGACGTCGTCGGCCCCGTAGCGGCCGACGGCGGCTGCCCTCTTGGCGTACTCGACGGAGGCGGACCGATTGCCCTCCCTCCACGCCAGCTCGGACGCGAGCCGCCACGAGGCCGGCAGGTTGGGCTCGGCCGCGAGCGCCTGCTCGACGGCGATCGCGGCCCGGTCAAGGCGGCCCGCGTCGAGCCATTGGCGGGCGATGCGGATGGAGTTGGTCTCGGCCCAGCTCCGGTACCCCCAGACGCCGAGGCCGGCCGCCACGGCGAGTGCGGGCACCCCGATGAGGATCGCCTTCTTCATCGCCGGGCGCGCGTCGAGATGATCGAGGATGGCCCACGCGTGCTCGCGGATGTCGAAGGCCGCGAGCCGCCTCAGAAAGCTTGGGGGCCGCCAGGGCGGTCGGGACTGCGGTTCGGGCGGGTCGGTCATGCGGCTTCAGAGGCCCAGGGCCTTCAGATTCTCGAAGAACTGCCGAACGGTGGGCTCGGAGGCAATCTCCTCCCAGGGCCGGTTGCTCGACACGCTGACGAACAGCTGGTCACCCGGGTTCGCCAGGCCGCGGCGCCACGAGAGCTTGAGGAGCCGCGCGACCGAGTACGGATCGACGATGGCGAGCGGCCGGCCTCCGTACAGGTGCCAGTACCAGACATGGGTCACCAGGTTGTTGTGCGCGAAGAGCCGGCACTCCGCAGGCGCCAGCGTCCGGCCGCCGACGCCGAGCGCGGGCCGCCCGTCCGGCACGGGCCTGGGCTCCCATCCGGTGCCGGGCCAGCAGGCGTCTGGAGTGTGCGCGTCCACCAGGCTCACCGGAGCCTGCCCGGGCCGCCAGTAGGCGACGTAGAGGGTGAGGCGCGCGCCACCCTGCGCGGGCGCGGCTGAGTACTCCCTCTCGAGCAGGGCGCGTGTGCGCAGGATCTCGCTGTCGCTTTCCAGGTTCGGCACCGTCCGCGCGGTCCAGCCTGGCGGCGGCGGGGGCAGCAGAGCCTCGAGGTTCGGGGCCGGGCCGGAGGGCGCCCGGGCGGGCCGCGCTGCCGCGAGGAGTCCGAACGCCGCGGCGGCCAGGAGGAGCGCGGCCGCGACCATCCCCTGTAGGAGCGAGCGGCCCGCGGCGGCAGGCGGGTCCCCGGCGGGCCCCGGCGCGGCCGCGGCCTCGCCGCGATGGAGCAGAATGGCGAGGGCCGCCACGAGGAGCGTCGTCCCCGCGAGTATGGAGGCCCCCGTGAGATCGTGCCAGCGGCCCACGATGTCAACGCCCGCGTTGGCGAGCAGCGTCAGCAGGAGCGAGCGAAGAAGATTCATGGCCAGCCCGATCAGGGGCGAAAGCACCAGGAGAAGGACGCGGTTTCGGCGGCGGCGCACGAGGAGCGCGGACAGGAACAGCCCGGCGGCCGCGCAGGAGATGAGGCTTCGCGCTCCGCTGCACGCCTCGCTGACCCCGACGCTCGTCCGCGCGAGCTCGATCACATTGCCGTCCCGGTAGGCCGCGATTCCGGCGGCGTTCAGGATCCGCACGACGGCTCCCGTCACCTGTCCCTGCAGAAGGAGCGAGAGGCGGGCGTAGGCGCCCGGCGGCGGCGGGCTCGCGAAGAGCCAGAGGAGGACCGCCGCGGCCGCGGCCCAGTTGAGCGGGATGAACCTCACCCTCTGGTCGGCAAAGGCGAGCCACGCGGCGCCCAGGGCGGGGACGAGTGCCGTGGCGAGCAGGAACTCCGCCATCGCGTGGGTCCAACCCAGCGCCGCCGCGTAGATGACCGCGGAGGCGAGGCTCGCCAGGCTGAGGAGGGTGAGGAGCGCGCAGGCCGCGAGCGGCACGGGGCCGGGCCGCAGGAACCTGGGGCTCGGGTCCCGCCGGCTCTCAAAGACCAGGATGCCAGCCAGGAACGGCAGGAAGAGGCCGTGGGCCAGGTTGTCGTCCTGGCGCCACGCGGGCCAGAGCAGGGCCGAGAAGGCCGCGGCGGCGGCGCAGAGGCCGATGGCATTGGCCTTCGCGGGCCACGGCAGCGAGCGAAATGGGGTGCAGCGCCTCATGGGCGGCCCCTTTTCTCAGAGCGTGAGGCCCGGGGCAAGACGGGGCTGGGTGCGGCCGGCGCCGTCAGGCACGCGCAGCGTGGAGCCGTGTCCGGCGCCGCCGAAGGACGAAGAGCCCGTAGCAGCCGGCGGCGCCGAGCATCGGCAGCCAGGTCGCCACCTCGGGGACCTTCTTGCCGTTGATCTCGGCCGCGGAGGTCTCGTAGACCAAAAGGCCGCTCGGGTTGAGAGCCGTGCTCGTGCTGCTTCCGGTTATGCTGTTCGTGTTGTCGACCACGACAACGATGTAGTTGGTGCCTATCTTGAACGTTGAGTTGTCGGCGGTCCCCGTCCCGTAGTTTTGGAGGGAGACCTGGGTCGTGTCGTTCCAGGCGCTTGTGGCGCTGGCTGCGGCCGTGCCGGTGGGGATCGAGGTGCCGTTGCCGGTCGGATTCACGTAGACCGCGTACTGGTCGTCAGCCGCGAGGGTCATCGTGATCTGGATCTGGCTGTTGGTGCCGGGGATGACGGCGCCGTTGCCCCCAGTGCCGGAGATCGTGAAGGCCAGGGTGTATATGTAGACGCCCTCGTTGCTGCCCGTGTTGCCGTTGCCGGGGAGGTTGTTGCCGCCGGCGTTCTGGGAGCTGCTGGTGGAAGTCGTGGTGTAGGCCCCCGGGGCGACGATCCACTGCGCGTTGCTGGTGTTGGCCGTGTATCCCGAGGACGAGACCACCGACGGGTTGATCACGTAGGCCGCACCCTCGTAGGCCGTGTTGGCCGAGGTGCCGCCGTTGGTCGAGGCGTAGGTGACCGACCAGTTGGCGTCCTTGCTGCCGCCCGCCTGGAGCCCGCCGCTCGGCGTGAGGCCGGTGTTGTAGATTCCCGATATGGTGGTCGCCGTTCCCTGCGCCTGGGCGCGCGGCCCGGCCACCGACACCGCCAGCGCGGCGAGAAGGGGGCCAAGCAGACGCGGGGCGTTGGCGAGGTGGCGGAGCATGGTATGGATTGCCTCAGGATCTACCTGTCCTCTCCGACTTACAATCGGGATAATTGCGTAGACGTCATGCTCTCGCAAACCCGTTGAGCACCAGGGTCGCGGGTGGCCAATCGGATCAGCCCATCATTCCCGGGGGACGATGCGCATTAAGAACGGCCCCGGAGCATAAACGCCGTCGGAATTGACCGAAATCTGCAGATTGGCGCACGCAGCCCCCTCGCTTCAGGCCTCCCAGGGGTCCGTCGCGAGCCTGCGCCGGGGCCCGAATGCGCGGATGGTTGAAGGTGTCCAATCGAAGGCGGCAGCCGATCCGGGAAGTGGGTGCGTACAGCCATGTGGCGGGGCCCTCCGAATGGCGCCCAAATCAAAATGTCACACACATTATTAAGGGACAACATGTTGG
>DATNHT010000090.1:0-17515 GCA_035604815.1 Opitutaceae bacterium | reverse complement strand
TCATCGGCGCCCGCCAGCTTGGGCTGCAGGCTTTCCTCACCCCCTATGGCGGCTATCTGCACATGCTGCCCCGCACGATCGCCTATGCGGCGGGGTTCTTCGACCCGCTATGGACACCGGCGGTGTACAACGGCGTGGCCTTGTGCATCGACGTCGCCGTGGTGGCGATGCTCTTCTCCCAGCGGGTCAGGCTGCCGGCGAAGCCCGTGCTGGCCCTCGCCTTGGCGCTCGTCCCCCACAACGGCGAGGTGTTCCTCAGCCTGACCGACCTCCAATGGCTGCTGGCGCTTGCTCTTGTCCTCCTCCTCCTGACGGACGACGCAGCGACCGCCGCGCAACGGTGGTTCGACCGCGGCGCGCTGGCGCTCTGCGGCCTCACAGGCCCATTCCTATGCTTCCTGTCGCCGCTTTTCGTCATGCGCGCCGCCGTGCGGCGCACCCGCGAAGCCGCGACCCTGGCGGTCCTTGCGCTCCTTGCGGCCGCCCTGCAGGCAAACTACCTGTACGCCTATCGGGGCCATTTTGTCCGGGCGGCGCCGGTGGACCCGCGCGGCCTGTTGTCCTCCATGGCCGGCCGTCTCTACGGCACGTTCTGGCTCGGCTACGGGATCCCAAATATCTCGCCCGGCCTGCCTTGGATCGCGACCGGCGCCGCCGTTACCGCCCTCGCAGGCTGGCTCTCGCTCCGCCGCGGCGATTGGCAGTATCCGAGGGCCGTGCTGGCGGTTGCGTGGCTATGCCTTGTGATCCCCGTCGCGATCAAGTTCCGGTATGACGCCCAGCTCATCGCGAATCCCACCAGCGGCGACCGGTATTTCTTCTTGCCGCATGTGCTGCTCGCGTGGCTCCTCGTGGTCACCTTCGCTCAATACAAGGGATGGCGCCAGATGATTCCGGCGGCGCTGCTGGCGGCCTCCATCGGGTTCAACTTGCCCTACCTGAAGGCCCCGCCGCTGCATGACTATGCGTGGGCGAAACACGTGCAGCCCATCCGCGACGGGGAGGAATTCGAGATACCGATCAACCCCAGCGGGCTCATGCTAGAGGGCCGGGCCTTGAATCGCCCTCCTTGAACCCAATGTTGAATGCCGCCACCACATGCAGCCGTGAGACGCGAGCCGTGCACCTGCGCAAACACCGCTGCAAGCGTCTATATTCCAATGATTTTCGAGAGTATCATGTTTTGTCGAGGTCCCGATTCAGTCCGTGGCGCATGCCCGCAATTTCATGATCGATAATGCAAATTTATTGCCTTTGTTAAGTCGATTGCGACCCCCCTGTTTCTGGCGCCTGCCCGCTCAGGAGGCCTGCCCCGACCCAAGGTGAACCTCGCGGCGCCCCCTGAAGCCCAATCAAGCATCGGCATCGGCAAAGCCAGCTCGGTGCGCCAGTGGGCCGGACTCCGCCAGGGGGCAAAGCTATTGTCTGCGGATCAGGCGTATGGCGACGTCGGGAACAGGGGGACCGCGCGAAGATTAGCGCTTCCGCCTTGCGGACAGGTGCAGGAGTGACCTTCGGGAAGCTGCGCGGATTGACGGGACCGCAAAAGCCCTCATGGATCGGGGCGCATGATCCCCCAAGTCAGGCCGCGCCCAACTGTCGATAATCACAATTGTCCGCACAGATGGCCTTGACCGACTCCTCCGCCACAACGGTTTCGGTCATTGTTCCGGTCTACAATGAGGTTTCCACCGTTCGCACCGCGCTGGACGCCCTGGTAGCAAAGCGGATGCCCGGATATGAGCTGCTTCTGATCATCGTCGAGAGCAACTCGACCGACGGCTCGCGGGACATCGTGCTCGGCTACAAGGGGCAGCCGTCGGTGACCGTCATCCTCGAGGAGGCTCCGCGGGGCAAGGGCCACGCGGTGCGGGCCGGACTGGCGGTCGCCACGGGCGATATTGTCATCATCCAGGATGCCGACCTTGAGTACGACCTGAGGGACTATGAAAAGCTGCTTGCGCCCATTTCCCGCCGCGAGCACGCGTTCGTGCTTGGGTCGCGCCACACCAAGAACGGCTGGGCCATACGCAAATTCACGGACCAGCGGCTCCACGCCCTGGCCCTCAACCTCGCGCACTGGACTTTCACGCTCATGATCAACGCGTCGCTCGGCGTGTGGCTCAACGACCCGTTCACGATGTACAAGGTGTTCCGAAGGGAGTGCATAGCCGGGCTGAAATTCGAGTGCGACCGGTTCGACTTTGACTGGGAGCTCCTCATCAAGCTGGTGCGCAAGGGCTATCGTCCGGTTGAAATCCCGGTCTCGTACCGGTCGCGCTCGTTCAACGAGGGCAAAAAGGTGTCGATGGTCCGCGATCCCCTCACTTGGATGCTGGCCCTCGCCAAGTACCGCTTCCAAAGGCTGTGATTTCGCTGCACACTCGATCGCGATGGGCAAGACACTCCTGGTAACCGGTTCCTCGGGCCTGATCGGCTCCGAGGTGTGCCTGTACTTTGGGCGCGAGCTGGGATACTCCGTGCACGGGGTCGACAACAACCAGCGCGCGGTGTTCTTCGGCCCCCAGGGCGACACGCGCTGGAACCAGGAGCGCCTGAGGCGGGAGCTGCCGGGGTTTCAGCACCGCGAGCTCGATATCCGCGACCGCGCCGGGATCCTCGCCCTGATGCGCTCGCTCAAGCCCTCCGCGATCGTCCACGCCGCGGCCCAGCCGAGCCACGACCGGGCGGCGGCCATCCCGTTCGACGACTTCGACACGAATGCGGTCGGGACCATGAACCTCCTTGAAGCCGCGCGCCAGGCCTGCCCCGAATCGCCCTTCCTGTTCCTAAGCACGAACAAGGTGTACGGCGACGCCCCGAACCGCATAGCCATGAGGGAGCTCCCAACGCGATGGGATTTCGCCGACCCCGCCTACGCGAACGGGATTTCGGAGACCTTCTCGATCGACCAGTCTCTGCACTCGCTTTTCGGAGCCTCCAAGGCCGCGGCCGACCTGATGGTCCAGGAGTACGGCCGCTATTTCAACATCCCCACGTGTTGCCTGCGCGGGGGCTGCCTGACCGGGCCAAACCACTCGGGGGTCGAGCTCCATGGATTCCTGAGCTACCTTGTCAAATGCAACCTCGAGGGCCGAGAGTACAAGGTCCTGGGATACAAGGGTAAGCAGGTCCGCGACAACATCCATTCGCTCGACGTCGCGCGGTTCCTGGCTGCGTTCGTCGAGGCGCCGAGGGCGGGGGAGATCTACAACCTTGGGGGCGGCAAGGCCAACAGCACATCGATTCTCGAGGCCTTCAAGATCGCTGAATCATTCACCGGCAAGGCACAGATCCACACGTACGTGGACCATAACCGGATAGGCGACCACATCTGCTACTACTCCGATTTGCGAAAGATGCGCAGCCACTATCCGAAATGGGACATTTCGCAGTCGCTCGGGGAGACCGTCCGCCAGATTGTGGAGTCTTGGCGCCAGCGACCGCGGGTTTGACGTATCCCGGCGGATCTCCTAGTGTCTCAAGCCGTTGATGAGTAAATCTGAATCCCGCATCTCACGCGCAATGCGGCGCCTGAGCGTCCCCGTGCTCGCCGTGTTCGGGAGCGCCGTGGCCGCATTCGGCCAGGGAACGCTTGTCGGCAACTCCCCCTTCATGCCGACGGGCAGCGCGGCAGGCGCGGGCGCCGGGCCCGGGGAGGCCTACGAGCTGGCGGGATCAAGCGTGCAGGGATCCGAGGTCTCGGTGTGCATCTACGAGCGGCAGGCCAAGCACAGCCAGTGGATTCCGGTGGGCGGACTCTCCGATGGCATCCACGTGATCAGCTACGACGCCCTGCACGACAAGGCTGTCGTGACCATCGGGGGAGCTTTCAAGGAGTTGACCCTGCGAAAGACCGCGATCGCGTCGCTCGGCCCTCCGTCAGTTCCCAGGCCCTCGCAACCGGCAAACGAGCCGGCCGTGGCCCCGGTTGCGTCCTCTGCGCCGGCTCCCGCGGCATCCCCCCTGCAGGAGCAGCGCGAGGCCAGGATGCTCGTGAGCGACCTTCTCGAGATTGGCGTCCAGCAGCGCAAAGCCTACCAGGATGCGAAGCAGAAGGCCGCCTCGGGAACGCCCGCACAGCCGGCCAACTAGGGGCAAGACGGCGTGCGAATACTGATCTCCGGAATCTGCGGCTTTTCGGGAAGCGCGATCGCCCGCGCGCTCGCGGCGCAGGGGCGCGGATACGAAATCTCGGGCTTCGACAACTTCATACGCCCCGGGAGCGAGGGCAACCGCGCCGAACTGAAGCGCCTGGGAATCCGGCTCGTCCACGGCGACGTGCGGGCGGCGAGCGACATCGACGCCCTTCCGGCGTGCGACTGGGTGATCGACGCCGCGGCAAATCCAAGCATCCTGGCCGGCGTCGACGGCCTCTCCAGCTCGCGCCAGCTGGTGGAGCACAACCTTGGCGGCACGGTCAACCTGCTCGAGTACTGCAAGCGCAGCCGAGCGGGATTCATCCTCCTGAGCACAAGCCGGGTCTACAGCATCGCTCCCCTGGCCGGGTTGCCGATGCAGGTCGCGGAGGGGGCCTTTCGTCCGGGCGGGGGCGCCCTTCCCGCGGGCGTCGGCCCCATGGGCGTGACGGAGTCCTTCCCGACCTCGGCGCCCGTCTCGCTCTACGGGGCGACAAAGCTTGCGAGCGAGGCCCTTGCACTCGAGTACGGCCAGACCTTTGACCTGCCTGTCTTCATCAACCGCTGCGGCATCCTCGCGGGCGCCGGCCAGTTCGGGCGCCCGGACCAGGGAATCTATGCCTATTGGATCAACAGCCACCTTCGGCGGCGGCCACTAAAGTACATAGGATTCGGGGGGAAGGGCCACCAGGTGCGCGACTGCCTTCATCCGAGCGACCTTGCCCCTCTTCTTGCGGCTCAGTTCGCGGCCCCGAGGACCGACGCCCTCGACCGGATCGTCAACGTCGGCGGCGGCGCCCCGTCGGCCACGTCGCTCCTCCAGCTCAACGATTGGTGCGACGGGCGCTTCGGCCCCCACCCCGTCGCCTCGGAACCCGCGCCCCGCCCGTTCGACATCCCGTGGATCGTTCTAGACCCGTCGAAGGCCGGGCGAATCTGGGGATGGAAGCCGGCGATCCCCGTCCAGTCGATCCTCGAGGAGATCGCGGCGCACGCCGGCGCTCACCCCGGCTGGCTCGAGTTGTCGGCGCCGCTCGGATGAGCCTAAAGCTTTTCTCGGTCGTCGTTCCCGCCCGCGACGAGGCGGAATCGCTGCCGTCGACGCTGCGGGACCTCTACGCCGAGTTCACGCGCGAGGCGGTGCCTCACGAGATCGTCGTCGTCGACGACGGGAGCCAGGATGCGACGTGGTCGGTCCTGCAGGCGCTAAAGTCCGAGATCCCGACGCTCGCACCGGTGCGCAACCCGGGGCCGAACGGCTTCGGCCGCGCGATCATCCACGGCTTCGGCCAGATCCGGGGCGACGCCGTGGTCATCATGATGGCCGATGCCTCGGACCTGCCGTCCGACGCGGTCAAGTACTGGCGCCTGCTGTGCGAGGGCCACGAATGCGCGTTCGGCAGCCGGTTTCTGCGCAGGGGCGACGTCGTGGACTACCCGAGGCTCAAGTTCCTCGTGAACCGACTGGCCAACCTCTTCATCAGGGTCATGTTCAACATCCCCTTGAACGACACGACAAACGCATTCAAGGCCTACCGCAGAAACGTGATCGAGGGTTGCCGGCCCTTCATGTCGCCCCACTTCAACCTCACGGTCGAATTGCCGCTCAAGGCGATCGTCCGGGGCTACACATGGACGGTGGTCCCCATCTCCTGGCGCAACCGCAGGCACGGCACCGCCAAGCTCAAGATCAAGGAGATGGGCAGCCGCTATTTCTTCATTTGCATGTACGTCTGGCTGGAAAAATACTTCAGCCGGGGCGACTACCGCAGGAAATCAGGCACATGATCTACCTTCTAGGAGGCTCGGGCTACGTCGGACACGCCTACCAGGCGCTGTTCAGGAGCAGGGGCGTGGCCTACCGCAGCCTGAGCCGCTCCGAGATCGACTACACCGACGCCGCGACGCTTCGCTCGGCGCTCCAGCGCGACCGGCCCGAGTTCCTGGTCAATGCCGCCGGGTACACCGGCAAGCCCAATGTCGACGCGTGCGAATTGCACAAGCCGGAGTGCCTCTTCGGCAACGCGGTCCTTCCCGGCATCGTCGCTCAGGCCTGCGAGGAGGCGGGCGTCCCCTGGGGGCACGTGTCGTCGGGCTGCATCTACAGCGGGGACGGGCCGGGAGGCAACGGCTTCACGGAGCTCGACGCCCCGAATTTCACGTTCCGCGCGAACCACTGCTCGTTCTACAGCGGGTCAAAGGGGCTCGGCGAGGAGGTGCTGGCCGGCCGCCCCGGCCTCTTCGTGTGGCGCCTGCGGATCCCCTTCGACAGCGTGGACAACCCGCGCAACTATCTGTCGAAGCTCATGCGCTATCCCCGGCTGCTCGAGGCGACGAACTCGATCTCCCAGCTCGAGGAGTTTGCCGAGGCGACTTTCGCTTGCTGGACCCGGCGCGCGCCGTTTGGAACGTACAACGTGACCAACCCCGGCAAGGTGACGACCCGCGAGGTCGTCGAGCTCATCCGCCGCTCGGGCGTCTGCGCCAAGGAATTCGAGTTTTTCGCGAGCGAGGATGAATTCATGAAGGCCGTGGCCAAGACCCCGCGCTCCAACTGCGTCCTCGATTCCTCAAAGCTGGCCGGGGTGGGCATTCGCCTGACCGACGTCCACGAGGCCATCGGGCGCGACCTGAGGGCCTGGAGGAGGGCCGCGTGAGCGCGGGCGCCGTGAACATCCTGGTCACCGGCGGCTGCGGGTTCATCGGGAGCAACTTCATCCGGCGGCTCCTCGCGCACGGGGGCGCCGGCGCGCCGCGCATCGTCAACCTGGACAAGCTCACCTATGCGGGAAACCCCGCCAACCTAGCGGACGTCGCGGGCGACAGCCGGTACCTGTTCGTCCAAGGCGACATCGGGGACGAGGCGCTGGTCGGCCGGCTGCTATCCGAGCGGGGGATAGGCGCCGTCGTCAACTTTGCGGCGGAAAGCCACGTGGACCGCTCGATCGACTCCCCCGAGCCCTTCGTCCGGACCAACGTCCTTGGAACGCTGCGCCTGCTCGACGCGGCGAGGCGCCACTGGGCGGGGTTGGAGGGCGGCGCAAGGGACGCGTTCCGTTTCGTGCACATATCCACGGACGAGGTGTACGGAACGCTCTCGCCCGGCGACCCCGCGTTCACGGAGGAGACCGCGTTCGCGCCCAATTCCCCCTACGCGGCCTCCAAGGCGGCGAGCGACCATCTCGTGCGCGCCTACCGCCACACCTACGGCCTGCCGGTGCTGACCACCAACTGCTCGAACAACTACGGGCCCTTCCAATTCCCCGAGAAGCTCTTCCCGCTCGTCCTGCTCAACGCGCTCGATGGAAGGCCGCTTCCCGTCTATGGCGACGGACTGCAGGTGCGCGACTGGCTCTACGTGGAGGACCACTGCCGCGCCATCGAGCTCGTCCTGGAGCGCGGCCGCCCGGGCGAGACCTATAATGTTGGCGGGCTCAACCAACTGGCCAACCTGGAGGCCGTGAAGCTCATCTGCTCGCTCCTGGACGCCCGCGTGCCGCGCAAGGACGGCAAGCCCTACGTGGAGCTGGTGCAATACGTCGCGGACCGGCCCGGCCACGACCGCCGGTACGCGATCGACTGCTCGAAGCTCCAGCGGGAGCTCGGGTGGCGCCCGCTCGAATCATTCGAGACCGGTCTTGCGAAGACGGTCGACTGGTACGTGGCGAACCGGGCGTGGTGCGGGGAGATAACCGCGAAGCGCTACGCCCGGGAGCGGCTGGGCAGGACCGCCTGAACGCATCCGGCACAACCCAAATGAACCGAAAAGGCATCATCCTCGCAGGCGGCTCCGGAACCCGGCTGTACCCGCTCACGGTAGCCGTGAGCAAGCAGCTCATGCCGGTGTATGACAAGCCGATGGTGTACTACCCGCTCTCGGCGCTCATGCTCGCCGGCATCCGCGAGGTGCTCGTGATCTCGACGCCCCAGGACCTGCACCTTTTCAGGCGGCTCCTGGGGGACGGCTCGGACTTCGGGTTGAGGCTTGACTACGCCGAGCAGCCGCGACCAGAGGGCCTCGCCCAGGCGTTCATCATCGGGGGCGACTGGCTGGCGGGCTCCCCCTGCACCCTCATCCTGGGCGACAACCTCTTCTACGGCCACGACCTCGCAAAGGCCTTCTCGGCCGCCAACGCGCGCACCACGGGCGCCACGATCTTCGCCTACCATGTCGCGAACCCATCCTCGTACGGGGTCGTCGAATTCGCGCGGGACGGCCGCGTGCTGTCGCTGGAGGAGAAGCCCCTGAAGCCCAAGTCGAACTACGCCATCCCGGGCGTCTACTTCTACGACGGCGAGGTCGTCAAGTTCGCGCGCCGGCTGAAGCCGTCGAAGCGCGGCGAGCTCGAGATCACCGACCTTAACCGCCTCTATCTTGAGGCAGGCACGCTGCACGCGGAGCTGCTTGGGCGCGGCACCGCTTGGCTCGACACCGGAACGCACAATTCCCTCCTCGAGGCCGCCCAGTTTGTGAACGTCATTGAAAACAGGCAGGGCTTGAAGATCGCATGCCTCGAGGAGATCGCATGGCGCCAGGGGTGGATCGACAGCGCCCGGCTCGAGTCGAACATCGCGAAGCTCGGAGAGTCGGGCTACGCCCAGTACCTGCGCAGGCTTCTCTCCGGGCAATAGGAGGCCGGCACCCGTGTCAACGAGGAGCCCCGGCACGCCGCTGTTAAGCGTTATCACGCCGCTCTTCAACTGCCTGGAGCTCACCAAGGCGATGCTCGAGAGCCTGCGCGTCTCGATCCCCTGGCGCATTGCCCATGAGATCATCCTCGTGGACGACGGGAGCACGGACGGGACACGCGACTGGCTCTCCACGCTCGGGGACCCCTTCCGTGTCCTCCTTAACGACCGCAACCTCGGCTTTGGGGGGGCCACCAACCAGGGCGCCGCGATCGCCCGGGGCCGGACCCTCGCCCTCCTCAACAATGACCTCGTCCTGACCCCGGGATGGCTCCCTCCGATGCTCGGGGCTCTCGACTCGCTCGGATCGCGCGCCGGGCTCGTCGGCAACGTCCAGGTCAACCCGGACACGCTCAGGGTGGATCACGCAGGCATCTACTTCAACCGCAAGTGCAAGCCCGAGCACGACCGCAGGGAGCCCAGCCTTGCGGCACTCGTGCTGCGCCCCGTCCGGAGGGTCGCCGCCGTGACCGGCGCGTGCGTCCTGGTCCGGGCGGACGCCTGGCGCCGCTTCGGGGGGTTTGACGAGACCTATTTCAACGGGTGCGAGGACGTCGACCTGTGCCTGCGCATGCTCGCCGCCGGCCTCGTCAACGCCGTCGCCCTGAGAAGCCGGGTCCTGCACCGCGTGAGCGCGTCGCCCGGGCGCAAGCTCCGCGACGAGGAGAACACGCGCCGGCTTTTCCTGCGCTGGCGGGGGCTGATAGCCGTGCTGGCCAGCCGGAGGTGGGCCAGGAGGCACTACCGCAGGTTTTTCGATGACCCGCGCGACCTCATGGATCCCATGGAGGCCTGGCGGGTGGCGTTCTACCTGGCGCGCCTGAGGCATGCCCCGCCCGTGAACGCCCTGGCGGCGACGAACGAAGTGATCGACAGGGAGCTCGCGCGCTGGCGAGACTTGCTCTCCGATTGAGCATGGCCACGATTCCGCATTCACCGCCATTCGGAGGAGCCTTCTCGAGGCGCTTCACCGGCTTCTCGGGCCTCTACTTCGACGAATTCGCGGCGAATTCGGCATGGATCCGCGAGACGGCCGTCATTCGGCTGCCGCCGATCGCGGACATGGACACCGTGGTCCTCAGGGGGGAGTTCCGCGCCCATCCCTCCGCACGCGGGCTCGAGGCGGGCTTCCCCGGCCTCGAGGTGCTCCTGGGGGGCGGGAAGGCGCTGTCGGTCTCGTCCGCGGCGGCCGGAACCTGGGAGGCGAGGATAACGCTCGATCCCGCCTCGGCGCAGGTGGGCTCGGTCCTTTCCCTCAGGCTGCGCGGCGTGGGGCTGACAAACGCGCTCGCATGGCTCGGGCGCGTGACAGGGTTCGGGCCGATCAAGCGATTCCGCGCCCAGAACCGAAACCGCCAGCTCAGGCTCTCGGCGATCGATTCTGGCGGGGGCGAGCGGATCTACGATTTTTCCAAGCGCGAGAGCCCCTACTCCGCCGCTTTCGCGCGCGCCCACTCGCGCACCGGGATGAACATCGTCGGCTTCTTTGCCGCCGACCTCGGCATCGGCGAGTCCGCCCGTTGCATGGCCCGGGCGGCGGATGCCGCCTCCATTGCGACGTGCCTTGTCCCGCTCAAGCTCAACTGCCGGAACCGCCTCGGCGACACGACCTATGCGCACAGGCTGCAGGACTCCAACCCACACGGTGTCAACGTCATACACGTCGACCCTCCGGTTGCACGGGACATCGACCACCACCATGGCGCGTCGTTTCTCAAGGGAAAATACAACATCGGCTATTTCGCCTGGGAACTGCCCGAGTTTCCGGACGCCTGGATGCCGGCGCTCGATTACTTCGACGAGATCTGGTGCCCAAGCAATTTCGTGCGAGAGTCGATCGCCCTCAAGTCTCCCCTGCCGGTCCTCACCATGGCGCATGCGATCGGCTTCGAGCGGCCCACCGAGGATGCGCCGGCGATCCGCGCGCGCCTGGGCCTGCCCGCGGACCGTTTCCTGTTCCTGTCCCTGTTCGACCTGAACTCCTACAGCGCGCGCAAGAATCCCCGGGCCGCCATCGACGCATTCCGCCGATCGGCCCTGGCCGGAGATGGCGCCGCGCTCGTCATAAAGGTGCAGAATGCGGCCGCGAACGCTTCCGACTTCGCCGCCATGTCCGAGGCTGTCGCGGGCCTTCCCGAAACCGTGCTCATCAGCGAGACCCTGTCTCGCCCCGACGTCTACGCCCTTGAGGCCGCCTGCGACTGCTTTGTCTCCCTCCACAGGTCCGAGGGTTTCGGATTGGCGGTGGCCGAGTCCATGTACCTCGGCAAGCCCGTCATCGCGACAGGATGGTCCGCGACCTCCGAATACCTCGACAGGGACAACGGCCTGCCGGTGCGCTTTTCGCTGGTCGAGCTCGGCGAGAACCACGGGCCCTATGCCAGGGGCTCGACTTGGGCCGAGCCCGACATCGGGCACGCCGCCGAGTTGATGCGCCGGATCGCCTCGGACCCGTCCGAAGCCGCGCGGATCGGCGCGGCGGCCCGCCGCACGATCGAGGACCGGTTTTCACCCGCCGCGATCGGCGCCCGCTACCTGCGCCGCCTCGAGACCATCGCCAGCATGTAGCCCGGGCTGCGGGCCGGGGCGCCTCCTTCAGTTTGCGCGGGCGGGGCCGTCGGTCCGTTCTCCCCAGCTTCGGGCGTCGGTACGCGGCGCGTGCGCGCGCCGTCGGCCCGCCGTCACGGGCCGGCCCGGGCCGCCGCCGACGCCCGCCTGGCCGCCGCGGCACCATACGCCTGCCTTACGGAATCGCGAAGGAGCACAACCATGGTGAAGGCCCCGAGGACGGTGCCGGCGGGCACGATGAGACAGTTCAGGCAGGCGATGACCATCGAGGGCGTGCGGCCCCTCCTGCGGCAGATCAGCAGGCCCGAGAGCCAATTGGCGCCGCCGGCCGCGGCGAGGACGGCCCCGCAGACAACGTGGAACCGCCTGAACTCGTCGAGGAATTGCTCGAGCGCGGCCCCCCCGCCCTTCTGCTTCTTCCACGCCGCGAGGTCCAGAAAGGCGTTGTGCATTCGCGTGTAGTGCCAGACAAGCAGGCCGATCCCCGCCAGGCAGAGGCCGGCGAGAACAAAGTGAAGAATGGCGAGCACCCGCAGGTGCTCTTCGTCCGGCAGCCCCTGAGCGCGCGCCATTGCGGGGGGATCGGTCATCGTCCGCTATCGCTCCGCAGCGCCGTCCGCCGCCGTCGCCCCGGACCCCGGCCCCCGGGGAGGCGTATCGGCTGCGGCCGCGTGAGGCGCCTCAGGCTGATGCTTTGCTTTTGGACGCACTTTGGGTGATCGGAGCGCGGTACCATGGCTAAAGGGTGCGGCGAAGTCGAACCCATGCCTCGCCTTGCTAGGGGCCGAGCGGGCCGCGTCGAGCCCGAATTTCGCGCCGGGCTCCGCGGACGCGGCGGCCGCGCCCGGCCTAGCGCCTCTGCCTCAGGTCTATCTCAAGGTCGCGCAGGCTGAATGTCAGCCTGCGCATGTCACCGTTCCCAGGATACGCCGCGGCCCGGTCGCTCGAGAACACAAGGACCGTGTCGCCCTGCGGCAGCTCTATCTCCCCCAGGGAGACCCGCCGGACCTCGGCTGGCTGCAGCATCCCGCGCCAGAGGACCTTGCCGGCCCGCGTCACGACGGCCGCGCGCTCGTCGACCGCCCGGAGCCTGAACTTGACGACCGCCACGATCGCGAACGGCTGCGGGTTGCGGATCGTCACCGTGCCCTCCCCCATGCCCCAGCGCCAGAACTCCCAGCGGGACTTCTCGGGCGTGTACCAGTTTCGGGGCCCGTAGATCGCCTCGACGACGCTTCCGTCCCTCGGGTTTATCCTGAGCGCCCTCGGCCCCTCGACGACGAAGCTTTCCCTTCCGGGCGGCTTGAAGATGTCCGCGGATGCGAAGATGCCCAGGTTGCCGACGATCAGCAGGACGGTCCACCATCCGCGGCGCGGAACCGTTATGTTGAACGCGAGCGTCATCGGGAGCAGCACGCGCGCCGCGGCCGACGGGTAGTTCTCCCAGACGGCGTCACCGAGGAAGACCATGAGCACGGCGTAGCACGCGCCTATCCGCCACCAGGGGTCCGTCCAGCGCCTCCGGAACGAGAAGAAGAAGAACTGGGCCAGGAGCCCCGCAAGAGCGAGCAGGTCGAACTTCGCGACAGACGGGTAGCCCTCCGCGATATACCGCGAGACGCTCTGCTGGAGCTTTTCGGTCAGGCCCGCGAACGGGGCGGCAAAGTTCCTGGCGCCGATGTCGTTGCCGCGGCCGAGCCAAACCCTAAGGCATAGCATCCATGCGGCCAGGGGAAGGAGCACGAGGGCGGCCCTCCCGAGCCACAGCGCCCAGGCCCGCGGGGTCCGCGAACCTGGGAGCTTCATCCCCGCGCCGCAGAGGACGCTGGTGTCCTTGCCCAGGCCGGAAACGCCCAGCACCGCCGCGCCGAGCCACGGGTGCTCGGTCTCCACGAGGGCCATTCCTACGGCGATCAAGAGCAGGCTCGGGCCGTCGAGGAGCGCCCCCTTGATGCTGAAGATCAGTCCGAATGAGAAAAGCACGGCCGCCCACCGGGCGCAGCTTCCCCAGTTCACCGGAGGAAACCACTTGAGCAGGAGCGCCGCCAGGAGGTACCAGCAGACGATGTTCTGCAGCGCGTAGGCGTTCATCACCCGAGCGGGATCGCCTCCGCCGAGCAGCCAGGAAGTCCAAAGGAAGAGAATCCGCCTTGCGCGGTACGGCAGGCTGTCGACGGCCCTCGCAAGCGCCTGGTCCTTCAGGTGCGGCCGGACCGCGATCTGGGCGTACCACTGGGAATCGTAGCCGGCCGAGTTCGCCATCTCGTAGTGGTTCACCGCCCTCACCTCCGGCAGGTACCGGTCGTGCACCAGCCCGCCGAACTGGATGAGGTAGGTAAAGCCCTGCCCGGGCAGATAAAAGAGCGCGGCATTCCATGCAAACAGCGCGAGGACGATTCCACACACAAGCCACCGCAAGGCATTGGCCCGAGCGCCGAGAAATGATTTGAGTCCAGCCACGAAAAGAGGACAAACCACCGTCCGGACCCTACCAAAGCAAGTATGGATTTTCAAAACGCCCCGACACCGCCGTCCCCTCCGGCCCGGCGGCGCGCGGCTGCCGGGGCGGCCCTGCTCTTCCTGGCGCTCTACGCGGTCCTGCTGATCGCGCACGTCGGCGCCGTTGCCGGGGGCTCCGACTCGTCGGGGTACATGAACCATGCCCGCCTGCTCGCTTCCGAACGCGTCCATGTCCCGCCGCGGATCATCCCCGGACTCCCCCAGGCCGACGCGCCGCCGTTCCTGTACGTCCCGCTTGGCTTCAAGCCCGCCTGGAACGGCGACGGCCTGGTCCCCACCTATCCGGCGGGATTCGCCCTTTTCGTCCTCGCGCTGAAGCCCTTGGCCGGCTGGAGGCACGCGGGGGACCTGGCGATCATCCTCCACTCGCTCGCCGGACTGGTCGCGACCTATGCGCTGGGCCGAATGCTCGGCCTGGGGAGGAATTGGGCCGCGTTCGGCGCGGCCATCGTCGCGTTGAGCCCGCTCTATCTCTGGTCGTCCCTCCAGGCGATGAGCGACGTCCCGTCGCTCGTCTGGACGACGGCCGCCGTGCTCGCCGCATTGAAGAGCCGGGAACGCGCGGCGTGGGCGGTTGCAGCGGGGGGCGCAATCGCGGTCGACGTGCTCCTTAGGCCGACCAACGTCCTCGCGTTCGCCCCGGTCGCGGTCGCCCTGGGCGCATCGCCGCGGCGCTGGATGCTCTTCATCGCCGGGGGCGTCCCCGGGGCCATCTTCTTCTGCGCCCACAGCGCGGCCGCCTACGGCAGCTACCTCGCGACGGGCTACGGCGACAACACCTCCGCATTCAGGGCCGGCCTGGTGCCCGCAACCCTCCTCCACTACGCGCGCTGGCTGCCGGTCCTCTTCACGCCGGCCGCGGCGCTCGTCCTCGGCCTGCCGTGGCTCGGCGGCGAAACGGTGCGTTCCCGGTGGCTTCTGGGAACATGGGTCGCCGTCTTCGCCGGCTTCTATTCGGCCTACGAGTGCACCCACGAGACGTGGTGGTACCTGCGCTTCCTACTGCCGGCGGTCCCGGCGATCGTGGTCGGCGGCCTCCTCGTGCTGCGCGCGCTCCTTTCTCGCGCACCCGCCCTCGCCGACCCCGGCCGCTCGGTGGCGGCCCTCGCGGCGGCGCTTGCGCTTGTTGCCGGCATTTCCTTCTGGGCGACCCGCGACCTGCACGCGCTCAGCATCGGCAAGGCAGAGCTCAGGTACGGCCGCGTCGCCGATTGGATGACGTCGAACGTCCCGCCCGGCGCCGTGTGCCTGACGATGCAGGCGAGCGGAGCCCTGTTCTATTACACGCAACTCACGTTCGTCCGCTGGGACGTGCTCGACAAAGCGAATATCGGGAAGGTCGAGAGCGCGATCCGCAATTCGAGGAGGCCCCTGTACGCCGTCCTCTTCCCTTTCGAAATCGAGCAACTGGGCGCCCTCGAAAGGCTGATGCCGGGGCACTGGAGCCAGGTCGGCAAGGTGCAGGACGTGACCATTTGGCGGCGCGACCTCGAGGCGTCCAAACTCTGAATAGGCCGGTGCCCCTCCTTCTCGACCTCAGCCACACGAGCCATACGCGCGCCCGCACGGGGGTCCAGCGCGTCGCGCGCAGCCTCCACCGCGAATGGGCCGGATTGGCCGCCGCCGTGTGCTTCGACCCGTATGAGGGCGCCTGGCGCCCGATCGAGGGCTGGGAGGAGGAGAACCTCGCCTCGGCGGGCCCTTCCGCCAGCCGCGGGGCCCGCTGGCCCCTGGGCGCGCGCATTCGGGGGCGCATGCGGCGCTGGCGGCCCCGTCCCTCGGCGCTGGCCGCGCTTGCCTCGGCCCGGGGCCGCACCCGCGGGCTGCTCGTGCCCGAAATCTTCTCGCCGTCGGTGGCCGCCGCGCTGCCCGCCCTCTTTGCCGCCTCCACGGGCCCGCGCGTGGCCCTGTTCCACGACGCGATCGCCCTGCAGCTGCCCGAGCTCTCCCCGCGCTCCAGCGCCGCGCGGTTCCCCGCCTACCTGCGGGACCTGCTTCGATTTGACGCGGTCGCGGCCGTCTCGGAAGCCTCGCGCGAATCGCTGACCGGCTACTGGCGGTGGCTAGGCGCCGCCCACCCGCCCCCGGTCGCCGCCATTCCTCTCGGGCTAGACCCGCCTGCGCCGCCTCGCGCGGCGGCGGCTCCCCCGCCTGTCCCCACCGTGCTCTGTGTCGGCAGCATCGAGGGCAGGAAAAACCACGTTGCCCTGCTCGATGCGTGCGAATCGCTCTGGGCCCGGGGCGTCCGGTTCGAGCTGCGCCTCATCGGGCTGGCGAACGCGGAGACCGGGGGGCCCGCGCTCGATCGGCTGGGCGCGCTTCGCTCCGCGGGCAGGCCGGTGCGCTACGGCGGCCCCGAGGGCGACGACGGCCTCGAGGAGGCCTACCGCGAATGCGCGTTCACGGTCTACCCCTCCCTCGCCGAGGGATTCGGGCTGCCTGTCGCGGAAAGCCTCGCGCGCGGCAAGCCCTGCATCTGCCGGGCCGACGGCGCCCTTGAGGAGATCGCCCGCGGCGGCGGCTGCGTCGGCCTGGCGTCGACCGCGCCAGGGGAAATCGCGGCGGCCATCGGGCGGATGATCGCTTCCCCGCAGGAGCTCGCCTCGCTTGCGGCCGCGGCAAGCCGGCGCAGATTCAAGACCTCGGCCGAATACGCCGCCGAGCTCCTCGGTTGGATGGGCTCGCTTGAGCGGCGCGCCTGACGGCCGCGGCGGGCGTTTGCTGCACCCCCGGGCAAGGCCTTAAGCGCCCGCCCATTTGCATTTGCAATGTCCGGCCCCGGACCTAGCGTCAGGCCCACATGGCGATCACCTTATTCCTGAACAGAAAGAAGCCCATCTTGGGGCGGTGCATTGACGACTACTCGACCAAGATGCGGCTCCGATACGCCCCGTTCTACCACGCCATGGATGCCCAGAAGGGCACGACCATACGCCTGGACGGCCGCGAGATGATCATGCTTTCGAGCAACGATTACCTCGGCCTCTCGTTCCATCCGAAGGTCGTCGAGGCGGGGCGGGCGGCGCTCCTGAAGTGGGGCACGAGCACGACCGGGGCGAGGCCGTCGAACGGTTCGAGGACCTACCATCTGGAGCTGGAGCAGAAGATGGCCTCCTTCCTGGGGCGCGAGGCCTGCCACATCCACGCGGCGGGGTACCTGTCGTGCCTCGCCAGCGTCGCCGCGTTCGCCCAGAAGGGCGACGTCATCCTGGCCGACAAGAACGTCCATTCCTGCCTGTGGGACGGGATAAGGCTGTCCAACGCCACCGTGGAGCGCTTCTCCCACAACAACCCCGAGGACCTGAGGGAAGTGATCGCGACGGCCAATCCGCAGGCCCCCAAGATGATCGTCATCGAAGGCGTCTACTCCATGGAGGGCCACATCGCCCGCCTGCCCGAGCTGGCGGAGATTGCGGAGGAACACGGCTGCTTCACGGTCCTGGACGACGCGCACGGCTTCGGAGTCCTCGGCCGCCAGGGGCGCGGGACGGTAGATCACTTCGGCCTCAACGACAACGTCGACGTGATTTGCGGCAGCTTGTCCAAGTCGCTCGCGAGCACGGGGGGGTTCGTCGCCGCCTCAAGCGACGTGATCGAAT
>DATNHT010000089.1:0-13882 GCA_035604815.1 Opitutaceae bacterium | reverse complement strand
GGGAGCCGCGCCGAGCGGTAGCCGTCGTAGTAGGCAAGCGACGCGCTGAAGGTCGGCGTAGGCACGCCGCATTCGACCGCGAGCGCGATCACCTTGCGCCAGTTCGCCTGCGCGCCCTTGAACGTCCTGTTGAAATAGGGGTCGAGCAGCAGGTTCGCCAAGTCGGGCCTCCGGGCGTAGGCCTCCGTTATCTTCTGGAGGAAGGCCGCGCGGATGATGCAGCCGCCCCGCCAGATCTGCGCGATCTCCCCGAATTTCAGCTTCCACCCGAAGTCCTGCGCGCCGGTGCGCATCAGCTGGAAGCCCTGGGCGTAGCTGCATATCTTCGAGCAGTAGAGGGCGTCGTGGATGGCCGCGATGAGCGCCCTCTTCGAGCCCCGGTACTTCTTGGTCGGCCCCTTCAGGATCCTCGACGCGGCGACGCGCTCGTCCTTGATCGCCGAGATGAGGCGCGCAAAGACCGCCTCCGCGATCGTCGGCGCGGGGACGCCCATGTCGAGGGCGTTGGTCGACGTCCATTTGCCCGTGCCCTTCTGGCCGGCCGCGTCGAGAACCACGTCGACAAAGGGTCTCTTGGTCACCGGGTCCCTCTGCTTCAGGATCTCGGCCGTGATCTCGATGAGGAAGCTGTCCAGGATCCCCTTCTTCCACTCGGCGAAGATCGCGCTCATCTCCGCGGGCCTGAGGCCGAGCAGGCCCTTCAACAGGGCATAGGCCTCGGAAATCATCTGCATGTCGCCGTACTCGATCCCGTTGTGGACCATCTTCACGTAATGGCCCGCCCCGTCCGCGCCGATGTAGGTGGTGCAGGGAACCCCGCCAACAACGGGCTTCCCGGGCGCGGCGCCTTCGATCGGCTTGCCGGTCGCCGCGTCGACCTTGGCCGCGATGGCCTCCCAGATCGGCTTGAGCTCAAGCCACGCCTCGAAATCCCCGCCGGGCATGAGCGAGGGGCCGAACCTTGCGCCCTCCTCGCCCCCCGAGACGCCGCTTCCGATGAAGCGCAGGCCCTTTTCGCTGTACGCCTTCTCGCGGCGGATCGTGTCGGTCCAGAGGGAGTTCCCGCCGTCGATCACTATGTCGCCCTTCTCCAGCAGCGGCGTCAGGCCGTCGATGACCGCATCGGTCCCCTTTCCGGCCTGGACAAGCAGGATGATCTTCCTCGGCTTCGCGACCGAGCCGACGAATTCCCCGAGCGTCTTCGTCCCCACGACGGCGCCGGGCGTGCCCGAATTGTCAGCGACGAATTTTTCGGTCTTCTCGGTCGTCCGGTTGTAGACCGAAATCTGAAAACCGTGATCGGCGATGTTAAGGGCGAGGTTCTGGCCCATCACGGCCAGGCCGACGAGCCCGATGTCGGAGAAGGGTTTGGGCATTGTGGCGCCAATGTCCCATCACCGCCTCCCGAATCCAAGCTGTTTCTCTGGCGGCTATCTCCTGCGCGTGGGCGTGGGCGTTGGCGCGACGCCCGGCGTGCCCGCCTGCTTCGTCTGGTAGGCCCCGGCCGCCGGGAAGAACGGTGCGATCTTGTTCATCACGGGCGTGAGGAACTTGGGCTCGGTGCGGTGGTAGATCCAGTTGAACCAAATGAGGCCCGCAGCGATGAAGGCGGCGCCCCCAAGCACGAACTTGTTTATCTTCAGGACCATGCGAAGGACGACAAAGATCACGATAACCGAAAGCACCGCGGTGGCCACCTTCAGCCAGAACACGGGAGGAATCTTCTCGATCTTGTCCAGTGTCGTCACCGTCGCCGCTAGGATGGGGTAAGGGCAGCGCATTTTGTCGCCCCCAGTCGTAAACGCGATGCCCGTCCGTGTCGAGCCGATGCGGTGCCCGGCCCCGCCCTCCGCCGGTCACCCGGCGTTCTTCCCGCCGCCCGCCCCGCCTCCGGCAGTGCCGGCGCGCGTGGCGCAGCTGACCCATTCGGTCGCGCCGTCGGCGTAATGCTCCCTCTTCCAGATCGGCACGCGAGCCTTGGTCTCGTCGATGATGTAGCGGCAGGCCTTGAATGCGGCGTCGCGGTGCCCGGCCGCGACCGCGACCCAGACCGCGGTTTCGCCCAATGCGAGGCTTCCCGTTCGATGCGCGCACACGGCCCCGGTGACCCCGAATTTTTCCCGCGCCTCCGAGAGGATCCTTTCCCCCTCCTTCTCCGCGAGCGGCGCGTAAGCCTCGTAGTCCAGGGCCGTGACCGCCCGCCCGCCGCTTTCGCCGCGCACGCGTCCCTCGAACGCGACGCATGCCCCGGCGCGCGTGTCCCGAAGGCCGGCCATGAGGGCCGCCCCGTCGATCGGCTTGTCGGTCAGTTTGAAGTCCATCGGCTCACCCCCCGGCAACCGGGGGAAGGAAGACAAGCGCGTCGCCGTCGCGCACCGCCGTCGCCCAGCTTCCGAAATCGTCGTTGATCGCAACCCGCAGCCTGTCCGCGGGAAGCGTGAACCTGTGGCGCTTCCGGAGCTCCTCGTAGAGTTCCCCGGCGGTCGCCGCCTCGGTCGCCACCCGCTCCTCGTCGAGTCCCCGCTGCTCGCGCAGGATGGCGAAATAGCGCACGCGGACGTTCTTCTTCACGGCGCCCGGTAGTCCTTCTTGCCCCCGGTCTTCTCCAGGAGGCGGACCTCGCGGATCACGATCCCGTGCGTGACGGCCTTGCCCATGTCATAGAGCGTGAGCGCGGCGACGCTCGCGCCGGTCAGTGCCTCCATCTCGACGCCGGTCCGCGCCTCGGTCCGCACGCGGCAGTGGACCGCGACCTCGACCGAGCCGTCCGCACCCGGCGCGCGCGCCTCGATCTCGACCCGGCAGTCGTCGAGCGCCAGCGGGTGGCAGAGCGGGATGAGCTCGGCCGTCCTCTTGGCGCCCATGATCCCGGCAAGGATCGCCGTCTGGAAGACGGGCCCCTTCGGCGCCGCGATCTCGCCCCCATCGAGGCGCTCGGCGAGGGCCGGCGGCAGCACGACGACCGCGACGGCGTGGGCCGTCCGCCGGGTCGGGGTCTTTCCGCCCACGTCAACCATTTGGGGGCGGTTGCAGGAGTCGATGTGGGACAGGGTGCGCTCGGGGGCCATCTGTGTCGGGACGATGGCCTCCCCGCCCCGCCTGTTCAATCGTAACCGGTCGGCGGCGCCGCCCCCCTAGACCCAGCAGCGGAAGGGCGCGACGTAACCCGCGGGGAACTCGTCCTGCCCGGCGGGCAGCTCCACAAATCCGTCCGTGTCCACAAGGCCCGCCAGATCGCCGGATGTGCCGACCGCGCCCGGGGTTGCGAGAAGCTCCGCACGGGGCCCGCTCGAGAGCCGCACCGGAAGAAGCCACGCCAGTTCGGGCTTGAACACGACCGCCTGCGCGAGCGCCGCGAGAAGCGGGGTCCGCGCGGGCATCCCGCTCGCATGGTCGAGCGCCGGCAGGACGTACCGGTGGAGGCAGGTGTACGCCGAGACGGGGTTTCCGGGCAGCGCGAACACGGGAGTCATCCTGGCGCTCAGCCCGAACCAGAAGGGCTTTCCGGGCCGCTGCGCCACGCCGTGGAACACCTTCCGGACCCCCTGCCCCTCGAGCTCGGAGGGCAGGAAGTCGAACTTCCCCTTGGACACACCCCCGGTGATCAGCACGACGTCGTATTCGGCGAGGATGTGCCAGAGCATGTGCTCGATCTCGGGCTGGATGTCGCGCAGGTGGTAGCGGTCGGCCCTAGGATAGCCCGCCTTGATGAGCGCGGCCCGGAGCGAATGGTCGTTGCTGCGGCGGATCTGGTGCGGCGCGACCAGCGCGTCGACCTCGACAAGCTCGTCGCCCGTCGAGATGACCGCCACCCGCGGCGAATGCGCGACGTTGAGGATGGGATGCCCGCACGCGGCCGCGACCGCGATCTCGCGCCCCGTGAGCCTGGCTCCGGCCCGCACGATCACCTCGCCCACCCGGTGATCCGATCCCCGGCGGTGGATGTTGAGGCCAGCCGGGGCGGGATCCGCCGGCGCAGCGACGATCCACTCGCCCTCGCGCTCCGTCTCCTCGTAGGGGACGACGCAGTCGGCGCCCCCGGGCAGGACGGCCCCGGTCATGATCTCGATGCACGCGCTGTCGCCTGGGCCCAGCGCGAACGGCCTCATGCCCGCGGCCTGGGTGGCCTCCACGCGGAATCTCGAGACCCCCCTGGCGAGCGCCGAGGCGCGCAGCGCGAATCCGTCCATCGTGACCCGGTCGAAGGGCGGCAGGTCGCGGTCGGCCCGCAAGTCGCTGCATAGCACCCGCCCGTGGGCCTCGGAGATCGCGCAGTCCTCCTTGGGGAAGGGCGGGATCGTGTCGAAGATCAGCTTCTCGGCGCCTGCGGGTGTGAGCACGGGGCAAGGGTAAGACACAAATCCTGCCTCGCGAAATCACGATTTCATGCTTTTTTTGCCCAAGCCATGGCCGCCACGCGAGACACCTTTGGTCGCCCAATCCGCGATCTCCGCATCTCGGTGACCGACCGCTGCAACTTCCGCTGCCCGTACTGCATGCCCAAGGAGGCGTTTGGGCCGGATCATCCGTTCCTGGGCGCTGGCAGGCTCATGACCCGGGACGAGCTCGTGAGGATCATCCGGGCGTTCGTCGGACTAGGGGTCGAGAAGATCCGGCTGACCGGCGGCGAGCCCCTGCTCCGGAGCGACCTGCCCGCGATCATTCGCGCAATCAAGCGGGACCTGGGCGTGGCCGACGTGGCGCTCACGACGAACGGGTGGTTCCTCGGGAAGCAGGCCCTCGCGCTACGGGCGGCCGGGCTGGACCGGCTCAACGTCTCCGTCGACTCGCTCGACGAGGCGACGGCGGGGCGGATGAACGGGCTCGGCTTCAGCGTGTCGCGCGTCATGGACGGGATCGACGCCGCCGCGGCCGCGGGCTTTCCCATCAAGATCAACTGCGTCGTCCAGCGCGGCGTCAACGAGGGCGAGATCGTCTCGCTATGCCGCTGCTTCAGGGAGAAGGGCCACACGCTGCGCTTCATCGAGTTCATGGACGTGGGCAACACGAACCACTGGTCGCACTCCCAGGTGGTGCCCGCGCGGGAGATCATCGAGCGGGTGTCGGCCGTCTGGCCCCTGGAGCCCGTGGGCCCCGCCTACCGGGGGGAGGTCGCCGCGCGCTACCGCTACGCCGACGGCCGCGGCGAGATCGGGATCGTGAGCTCCGTGACGGAGCCCTTCTGCAAGGATTGCAACCGGGCGAGGCTCTCCGCCGACGGAAAGCTCTTCACCTGCCTGTTCGCCTCCGCAGGCCACGACGTGCTGGGCCTGGTCAGGTCGGGCGCGGACGACGCGGCGATCTCAGGGTTTGTCGCCGGGATCTGGCGCGCGCGCTCGGACCGCTACAGCGACGAGAGAAACAGCGTCCTGGCGGCCGGAAAGGAGCGCAAGAAGGTCGAGATGAGCTACATCGGCGGCTAGCGGGCGCGCCGGCCCGCCCCGTTGGGGCGCCTCAGGCCCCGACCTTCTTAAGGATCTCCAGGAGCGCCGCAAAGTCCTCGTCGCGCGTCCGGCTCTCGATGACGTAGCCGAACTTCGGGGCCTCGCGCAGCTCGGCCTCCGCCGTGGACATACGCCGGGCGATCTCGGCCTCGTCGTCCTTGCCCCGTTCCCGCATGCGCGCGAGGATCCGGCCGTAGTCGACCACGATGAACACCGTCGTCATCACCCTCCCGAGGAACGGATCCCTTGCGGCTATCCGGCGGAGGCTCTCGACCCCCTGGACATCGACGCTCATCACGAGATTCCTTCCGGCCAGGAGCGGTCCGAGGACGCTCGCGGCGAGCGTGCCGTAGCGGCGCTCGCCGTGCACCCAGGCCCACTCCAGGAATTGCCCGGCGGCCACCCTGGCGTCGAACTCCTTCGGCGTGAAGAAGTGGTAGTGGACCCCGTCCACCTCGCCCTCGCGGGGCGCGCGGGTCGTGCTCGTGACGACCCGCGTGAAGCCCATGCCCGCGGCAACCAGCCGGTCGCACAGCGTGCTCTTTCCCGAGCCCGCCGGCCCGGCCAGGACGAGCAGGATGGGGTCCTTCGCGCCGGTCCGCGGGGCGGCCTCGGGAATCATCGGAGCGTGAATGCCACTCCGCAGAGCAGGAAGCCGTAGGCCACGAGGAGCCCGCCAAGCCCCCGGGACCGCGCGGGCCGCGCAAAGAGCCAGTTGAAGAAGTCGCGCAGCCTCCACGGCTGGGCCCCGAGCCAGATCGCGAGCGTCAGGGCGCCATAGACGGCGGCCACCATGAAGAGGCGCTGCGGGCGCTCGTACTCCATGAAGGCCGCGTTGAGGAACGGCATGGCCCCGATCAGGACGAGCGCGCAGGCGCCGCGCACGCCGAGGAAGTCCGGCACGCACTTGAACGCGAGCACGGCGATCGCCGCAAAGCCTATGAACAGGATCGTCCGGTATTCGCCGAAGTCCGCCTTGGACAGGTTCCAGACGTTGTAGAGGAACCAGGCCGCACCGGCGCTGAAGACAACATATCCGGCGGATGTCGATCTCGGGAAGGCGTTCATCGCGGCCTTGATCGCGGAATGGTCGATCAGCAGCGGCATTCCCAGCGAGACCAGGATCAACCCTGCGACAAACGTGGCGGTGAAGAGCGACATGGGTGGGGGATGACTCGGGCTGGGATTGGCGAGGGTCAGAGTGACGCGGGGACGCGCGCGGTTTGCAAGCCGGCGTCCGCGGGGGCGAGGTTCCCGTAGAGCGTGCTCACGCTCGCCCTGGCGATCCCAACGGGGACAAGCGAGCCCACCAGGGGCGCCGCGGCCTCGAACACGGCCACCCGGTTGCCCCGCGTCCTTCCGGTGAAGCGGAGCCCGGTCCTGTCTGGGCCCTCGACGAGGACCTCCTGCACGGTGCCCACAAGCGCCTGGCTCCGCCGGAGCGAACCAGCGCGCAGGAGGTCGAGAAGGACGCGGTTGCGCTCCTCCCTGACTGGGACGGGCACCTGGCCCGGCATCGTGGCGGAGGGCGTTCCCGAGCGCACCGAGTACTTGAAGACGTAGGCCATGTCGTAGTCCACCTCCCCGCAGAGCGCGCACGTCTGCTCGAAGTCCGCGTCGGTCTCGCCCGGGAACCCGACGATCACATCCGTCGAGAACGCCATGGCCGGCTGCGCGGCGCGCAGCGAGCCGACGATTTCGAGGTAGCGCTCGCGGGTGTACGGCCGCTTCATCGCGCGCAGGATCCGGTTGCTTCCCGACTGGACGGGAAGGTGCACGTACTCGCCCAGCTTGGGCAGCCGGCCGAACGCGTCCGCCAGGTCCTGCCTGAACCCGCGCGGATGGGGCGAGGTGAACCGGATCCGGTCGACCCCGGCGATCGCGTGGACCCGATCGAGCAGCTGGACGAACGGCGAGATCCCGCCGGTGTGGGCGTAGTCGCGCCTGCCGTAGCTGGTGACGATCTGCCCCAGGAGCGTGATCTCCCGGGTGCCCCGCGCCGCGAGCTCCTCGCATTCGCGCACGATCTCGTCCATCGGGCGCGACCGCTCGTCGCCCCGCGTCGTCGGCACGATGCAGAACGAGCAGTCCATGTTGCAGCCCTGCTGGATCGACACGAACGCGCACACCCGCCGGTCCGGGCCATCCAGGTGGTCGCGGATCGTGTTCTGGGAACCCGCCTCGGCCTCCGTGTCGACGACCGCCTCGCCCACCGGGGCCCCCGCCTCGCGGGCCGCGCGGAGGTTGTCGAGGTAATCGGGAACCCTGTGGAATTTTTGGGTGCCGACGATCAGGTCCACGTCGGGCAGCCGGTCGAGCAGGCTTGCACCCCGGTTCTGCGCCATGCAGCCCAGGATGCCCAGGATGAAGTCCGGGTCGCGCTTCTTCCTGGAGATCGCGTAGCCCGCCTTGCCGATCGCCTTCTGCTCGGCCGCGTCGCGAACGCTGCAGGTGTTCAGGAGGAGAATGTCGCACTCGTCCTCGTCCGCGACAATGCGGTAGCCCCGGGCGCGAAGCATCGCCGCGACAGCCTCGCTGTCGCGCTCGTTCATCTGGCATCCGTAGGTCTTTATGTGGACCCGGTTCACTGGCGGAAGGCGACTTGCCTACCCGTCGGGAAATCCCCGGTCAAACGGGAACTGGCCCGCGAAGCCGCGGCTGTGGGCCCCGGGGGTGCCGCCAGCCGGCCCTCCGTCCCGCGGGCAAGCCCGCGCGGCGGCCGGCCCCAGGCAATCGGCGCCAACGCCCTGAAAAAGGCCCTGGCGCCGGCAATTCGCGTCAATTCTCAGGCAGTTCGCGTCAATTCTGTTCGCCACACGCTCCCCGGTTGCTTTGCTCAAAAGCCTATGGGCTCCCCCGAAGAATCCCCCGGTAATCCCGCTCTGCCCGCCAATGAGGACGGAAATGGGGCGCCGCCGCCGCCCGGATTGGACCCGTCGGCCCCGAGCGTAGGCCAGCGCCTGGCGGCCGCGCGCGAACGCCTCGACGCAAAGGACCTCCAGGGAGCCCTTGCGATCTACGAGGAGGTGCTCGCGAGCGCCGGGGACCGCGCCGACGTGCTGGTGGCGATCTCGGGCGATCTCGGATCCACCGGCAACATTCCCCAGATCATCGAGCTTGTCGCCCCGCGCTACGATGCGCAGCGCCACGGCTCCGCGGCCGGGATCAACCTGGTCCAGGCCTACCTCGCCGTCCGCGATGCCGACGCGGCGCAGCACGTCCTCGACATCCTCTTTGCCCTCAAGCGGCCCGAGCTCGACGACCGCCTTCACGGGTTTTCGAACGCGATCGCCGAGCTGATCAGCGAAGGGGCCGTGAAGGGCATCCCGCACGTCGATCCCAAGGCGGGCGCGCCCCACGAGATCGGGCTGGCCCTTGTCACCCTGAGCAAGCCCGTGTGGGCCTACGGCCTCGAGTCGTTCGAGGAGATCCTTCCCAAGAAGGAGGGCCGACCGCGCCGCGTCGCGTTCGCCCAGCTTGCGCTTCCGGGCGCCTACCCCGACGTCGGGGCCGCGATGAGGCAGCCCGAGGACGAGCTCGGGCGGCTTTCGCGAGCGCTCCCCCTCTGGCTTGCCGAGACGTTCTACTTCTCGCCCCTCTACTCCCCGATCGCGGCGCTCGGCTGCATCCATGAGGCCGACGGCTCCCGGCGCACCGCGATATTCCCGACGGAATGGACCGTCGAGAACCTCAAGCAGCTCGTCGACACCACCGCCGACGGGCTGGACTACATCTTTACGGGCTCGCTGCGCCGCGATTCCGGGGAGCTCGTCCTCGTCATGCGGATCTGGGAGGTCAAGAAGCTGCGCGAGCGCAAGTACATCTCGGTCCGCTGGACGCCGGCGACCGCGGACGCGGAGCTCAAGCAGCTCCACGAGTACATCCGCTCCTACATGGAGTGGGCCCCCTATCCCGAGGGCTCGGGGATCCCCTATTCCGCGCCGTCCGCGCCGTCCGCGTGGGTCGATGTCCTCGGCGCCCTGCTGGGCCTGTTCCTTGTCGAGAAGAACCTTCTTCCAAGGGAGCAGCTGGGGTCGTTACTGCCGACATTCGACGCGTTCGCCCCGCACGCGTTCAGCCCGCCGGCCTCGTCCCTCGCCTGGATCTCGCTTCGCTCACGCGCCACGTCGCTCGGGCTCGCGCCGAACCTGAACGATGTCCTCCTCAGCCGCCACCCGGCGGTCGTGCGCGCCCGCAAGCTGATCGACGCCTGATCCCGGCGCCCCAGTTCGGAAGGCCCGGCATGCATTCACCCACCTCTGACCTGCGCATCCGCGCGATGAGGCCGCTGCCGGCCCCGGCGATCTTTGAGGAGGCCTTCCCCCTGGACGACGAAGGTGCGGTCGGCATCTTTCGCGTGCGGCGGGAGATCTCGGCGATCATGTCGGGGACGGACGACCGGCTGCTCGTGGTGGTGGGTCCGTGCTCGATCCACGATCCTGCGGCCGCGATGGAGTTTGCGGGCAACCTGCGCGCGGCTGCGCTCCGGCATTCGGGCGAACTGCTCATTGTCATGCGCGTCTATTTCGAGAAGCCGCGCACGGTGGTCGGCTGGAAGGGCCTGATCAACGACCCGGACCTGGACGGGACCTTTCACATCAACAAGGGCCTTCGCCTTGCCAGGAAGCTCATGACGGAACTGACGGCGGCCGGCGTTCCGATCGCGACCGAGTTCCTCGACACGACGCTCGGCCAGTACTACGCGGACCTCGTGAGCTGGGGGGCCATCGGGGCCCGCACGGTCGAAAGCCAGGTCCACCGCCAGCTCGCCTCGGGCCTTTCGATGCCGGTGGGGTTCAAGAACCGCACGGACGGGAGCGTCCAGGTGGCGGTTGACGCGATTCTGTCGGCCCGGCACGCCCACTGGTTCCCGTCACTCACGCGCAAGGGGTTGCCAGCCTGCATGCAGACGACGGGCAACGCCGACACCCATCTCGTGCTCCGGGGGGGGTCGAACGGCCCGAATTACTCGGGCGACGATGTCCGGTCGGCCGTCGAGCTGCTCTCGAGGAACGGGCTCCCCCCCCACCTCATGGTGGACTGCAGCCACGGCAACAGCGGCAAGGACGCCGCGCGTCAGTCCGCGGTGGCCGTCGAGCTGGCGGGGCGGATCGCGGCCGGCGACCGCGCCATCGCCGCGGTCATGATCGAGAGCAACCTGCTCGGGGGCTCGCAGGATTACCGCGCCGTCCCGCTCGTGCGGGGCCGAAGCGTCACGGATGAATGCCTCCCGTGGGAAGACACGCTCCCGTTGATCGCGCAGCTGGCCGGGGCGGTGGGCGCGCGCCGCGGGGTTCCGGTCTGAGGGGGCGCCCGTCCGCGCTCAGACCGCCGGCGGAGCCGACGGCATCTCGGGCGAAGGTTCCGGCGGGCTTGCCGGCGCAGCCGGCGGGATCTCGGGCAGGGGGGGAGGTTCCTGCGGGGTCTCCGGCGCCGCTTCCGCGCCGGCGGGCTCCTTCTTCCTGGCGGGCGGGCGGCGGTTCCTTCCCCCGGCCGCGTCGCCGCCGCCGGCGGCATATTTTGAAGCCTTGGCATTCAGCCAGAGCTCGCCCTTTCCGTTGAGATTGAGCCAGAAGATCTCGCCGGCGTGCTCGGCAAACGCCGGCTTCTCGCGGGCCTTTTCCGGCACCCGCAGTCCCGACGCCGTGAGGGCGCCGAGCAGTTCGCCGACCGGTTTGCCCAGGTCGCCCGCAAGGCGCTCCACGGGCGCCGCGACACTCCCCCTCTTGGTCTCCCTGAGGAGGAGCCGGACGGCGGCGAGCACGTTGCCCGGCGCGGGGGCGGCCGAGTCGGGCGCGGACGCCAGCGCGGCGGGCGACCCCTCCCCGCGCTTCTCGCGGGCGTTGATCCAGATCCCCCCGCGCTGGTCCTTGTTGAGCCACCACAGCTCGCTGCCGAATTCCACGTAGGCGGGCGGGTCGCCTGCGGCCCCGGGGGACGCGAGCCCCATGGCGTTGAACGCCTCGACGAGCGTGGTCTCGCTGCACTTCAGGGCGCGGGACAGAAAACTCACGCTGCCCGAGCCGCCCGGCTCGCGGCGATTGCGGCGCATCTGCGGGCGTATGCGCCCAAGGAGGGCCTCGCCCGCGGGAAGCGCGGCGGCGGGGGCGCCGGACTCCTTCTCGGCGTCGTGCCCTTGCGACTCGGGTTTGCGCTCCTCCTTGTCCCCGGCGGCCTCGGCCCCGGCGGGGCCCTCCTCCGGCTCGACCCGCGACGCCCGGACGGTCCGGAACACGGGGCGGGATTTTTCCTTCGTGTTGACCCAGAGCTCCCCGCGCCGGTTGATGTTCACCCAGTAAAGGTCGCCGTCATAGTCCACGTAGGCGGGCTTGGCGTTCTCGTCGTCGGGGATCTCCAGGCCGCACTCCTTGAGCGCGCCAATCACGTCGGCCTCGGAAATGTCCCATTTTTTGGCGAGGTAGTCGACCCCGACAGAAAGGCCCGGACCGCGCTGGTTCCTGCGAAGGTGGGGCCGCATGGCCTCGAAGAATGTCGGCAGCTCGTCCTCGGCGCCCAGTTTGTCCCATTCGTCCTCCGGGGCGTCCGCGTCTGGGGCATCGGGATCCGCGTCGCGTTCGGTGTCGCGAAGGCGCCTCAGACCGTCCTGCTCGCGCCCGCCCTCCTCCGTGGGCGCCTCGGACGGGGCTGGCGCGGAAGCCTCCGTTGCGCTCCGGAACTTCGCCTCGAACTCGACGCGAAGCTTGTCGGCCTCGACCCGCGCGGCAGCCGCCGCCGCGTCCTCCAGGGTCCAGTCGCGCTGCGTCGGGCGCCTTGCAAGCCCTGAAAAAGCCAGGGGATTGTCAGGCTGCCCTCGAAACTCGACGATCTCCCACTCGTCCGTGCCGAGCTGATTGAGAAATGATTCGAGAAGCGCGGGCGTGGCAAAGCCCCCCTTGCCGCTCGAGATTACCTTGTATTCCCATACTGCCATATTGTGTCGTGAGGGTTAGACATCCCAAATGGAGGCCTTGTTGCCGAGCCTATTCTTGGCGGAAGGGGAAAAAGACCTCCAGCGACGGGTTGTAAAGCGAGGCTCCCCGTGCCCCAATCGCCCCCGCCATGCGCCGCATCGACCAGCTCCTTGCCAGCCTGGGCTACGGCACGCGGCGCGAGGTCCGGGAATGGCTCGGGACGGGCCGCGTGACCGTCCGCGGCGTTCCGGCTGTGGAGCCCGGCGCGCGGGTCGAGCCCGACGACGTCAGGGTCGATGGCGAGCCGCTGGACCATCCCGGCCAGCTCCTTATCCTGCTCAACAAGCCGGCGGGCCGCGTCTGCTCGCACGATCCCGCCGAGGGCCCGAGCGTGTACGGCCTGCTCCCGGCCCGGTGGCAGCGGCGCAACCCCTGCGTGACGAGCGTGGGCCGCCTCGACAAGCAGACGACCGGGCTCCTGCTGCTGACCGACTGCAGCGCGATCGTGCACCGGCTGACGTCGCCACGGCACAAGGTGCCAAAGGTGTACCGCGCCACCCTGGACCGAAGGCCCCCGCCCGATGCCGAGGATATTCTTGCGGGCGGGCGGTGCATGCTGCCGGGGGAGGACACACCGTGCGCGCCCGCGGAGCTGCGCAGGATCGGCGAGCGGGAGACCGAAATCGTCATCACCGAGGGGCGCTACCACCACGTGAGGCGGATGTTTGCCAGCCTGGGATGCGAGGTCCTTGCGCTTCATCGCTTGCGCCTGGGCGACCTGGAGCTGGGGGACCTACCTCCCGGACAATGGATCGAGTTGCCGGCCAATGTCTTCGACAAGCAGTGATCGATCCCGGGCGGGCGCGGCCGGCGGGGCCGCTGGCGTCCTACTCGGCCCTGAGGGCGATGATCGGATTCACCTTAGTCGCACGCCGCGCCGGGAGCCAGCTCGCCAGGAGCGCGACGCCGACCAACAGCGCGGCCACGGCGGCGACGACCAGGGGGTCGTTGCCGGGCACGAACGACACCATCTTGTTGAGGAGATTCATCAGCCCGAAAGAACCCAGCAGCCCGATCCCCATCCCGAGCAGCGCGAGGATAATGCCGCTGCGAAGGAAGAGCCATAGGACGTCGTTCGTCTGCGCTCCCAGGGCCATTCGAATCCCGATCTCCTGCGTGCGCTCCGAGGCGAGGGTTGCGATCACCCCGTAAATACCCACGGCTGACAGGAGCAGGCCGAGGGCCGCGATCTCGATGAGGATCCGACGGACGAGCGTGAACCCGGACAGGCTTGACTTCATCAAGCCCTCGGCCGTGTCCAGGAATGAAATGGCGATATCCGGCTCCAGGTTCGCCATGACCTTGCGCACGCTGTCCTCCAGGGTGCGGGGGTCGGGTACGCTGTGCAGCGCGAAGGCAAAGAAGCGGTGCGTGTTCTGGGCCCACGGACGGTACACTTCGTAGTGGGTCTCGGGGAGCCTGATGTCGCCCACCCCGTCTATGTCATCAACGACACCCACGATCTCG
>DATNHT010000088.1:0-78396 GCA_035604815.1 Opitutaceae bacterium | reverse complement strand
CCTGCGGCGTCATCGGAATCCGCCACACTTTTCGTCAGAGCCGTTAGCCGCATCCGGCCAGGAAGTTGGGCTTTGCAGTTTGGACGGGTCGGGCCGTCTTCGTGGGGGTTTCAATGAGAAGCCTCTTCGCTTTAGTATTTGCGAGCGCCAAGGCGGTATGTCATGTGTCTCGCCCGCAGATATGGCGTGGCGTCCGGGCCAGGTGCCAAGTGAGGATACGGTCGTGCCATCAAATTCCCAACCTTCCTTCCGCGGCGCCGGATCCGGCCCCGGTGATGTCGAGAGTTACCGCAAACTCATCGAACAGGCCTCGGACGGAATCCTCGTCGTCGACGGGCAAGGAATCTGTCTGGAGATCAACGAGGCCGGGGCACTTTTGCTCGGCATGGCGCAAGGGGAGATTGCCGGCCTTCGTCTTAGCGACTTCGTTGCCCCGGAGGAGTTGGCACGCTTCAACGTCGACTTCGATAAGGTGCGCGCAGGAAAAGCGCTCGTGCTCGAGCGCATCCTGCGACGCAAGGATGGGTCGACGTTTCCCGTCGAGGTCAGTGCAAAGAGGCTTTCGGACGGCCGGATCGAGGGCATCCTGCGCGATATCACAGGGCGCAAGCAGACAGAGGGGAGATTGCGGCAGAGTGAGGAGCGGTTTCGCGTTTTGACCGCAGCCGCCTTCGAGGGAATCGTGATCAGCGAGCACGGGCGCATCGTCGATGTGAACGACCAGTTCGCGCTGATGTATCGCACAGACCGCGCCTCGCTGGTCGGCTGCGAGGTCATTTCGCTGGTGGCGCCGGAGTCGCGAGATGTGGTGGCCGATCGGATCAAACATGAGATTGAGGAACCTTATGAGCATCGCGCTCTGCGCCGCGACGGCACGGTATTCGACATCGAAGTTCGCGCCAAAGCAGTCACCTGGGACGGGCGCCGTGTGCGGGTGACGGCCGTCCTGGACGTAACGGAGCGCAAGCGGGCGGAGGCCGTCCTGCGGGAGAGCCAAGCCCGCCTGTCGCTGGTGTTTGAAAACGCGTACGATCCCCTCGCTCTCTATGGGGTGGAAGAGGCGGGAGGCTACCGGCTGCTCATGATCAATCCCGCCTTCCTGCGGACGGCATCCCAGCGCGTGGGTCAAACCCTTACGGCCGGGGAGCTGCTGGGCCGATCCTATGAGTACTTGGTGCGCAAGGTCTTGTTGCTTGACGAGAGAGCGATAGCCGCCAGCCGGGAGCATCTGGACGAGGCGGCACGGACCGGAAAGGTTGTCCGATGGGAGGAGACCCAGCAGCGGGCCACAGGACAGATCAGCAGCGAACGCATCGACATCCCGGTCTATGACGGCCAGGGCCGCTGCGGGCACGTGTTGCGGGTGGTCCACGACGTCACCGAGAGGAAGCGGGCGGAGGGTGAGCGAGCTGCGCTGCTGGAGCGCGTTCGCAGCCAATCCGACGCGTTGCTTAAGTTCTCGCTCGATCCCGTCGTGACGGCAGGCGATGTCCCGGCCGCGGCCCGACAGATCACTGAGATGGCGACGCGGGTCACCGGAGCGGAGCGGGCGAGCATCTGGCTCTTTGAGCCGGACGCCGTGACAATACACTGTGTCGATCGCTATGATCGGATTGCTGGCCTGCATACCGCCGATACGACGATCGATCTTTCGAAATATCCCGCGGCTCTGGCCGTTCTCACCAATGGTCGGACCGTCGTGCTCGATGACGTCGAACTTGACCCCGGCATGTCGCCCCTCTTGCGGGATGTGCCGCAGGCGGAAAATACCGGGTCTGCCTTGGCGACGGCGATCCGGGTCGGCGGTCGGGTAATTGGCGCGGCGTGGATCGCAACCGTGGGAAGGTTGAAGAAGTGGCGGCCGGATGAGATTGCGTTTGGAGGCGCGGTGGGCGACCACATGGCCCAGGCCATATTGAACGCGGAACGCGAGCAGTCCACGCGAAGTTTGCACGAACTGGCCGGACAGCTGATGCAGGCGCAGGACGAGGAACGGCGCCGGATCGGCCGCGACCTGCATGACTCGACCGGCCAGCTTCTGGCCGTTCTTGAGATCAATATGGCGATGCTCAGCCGCACCGCCGTCGGCCTCGACGCCAAGGCCCAGGCGCTGCTCCAAGACTGCATCGCCCAGACCAAGCAATGCGCGAACAGCATCCGCACCGCCTCCTACCTCCTCCATCCTCCGCTGCTGGACGAGATGGGCCTCGTCTCCGCGATTCAATGGCAGCTGGACGGCTTCCGCCGCCGCAGTGGAATCCCCGTCGAGGCCGAGCTGCCGGCCGGATTTGTCCGCCTCCCGGCGGAGGATGAGCTTTCGCTCTTTCGTGTCCTGCAGGAAGCTTTGACCAATGCGCACCGGCATGCCGGCAGCACATGGGTCCGCGTCGGCCTCGAGCAACCTCCGGGAGCGGTCCTACTGACGGTTTCGGACAACGGCAAGGGTTTCCATCCGGCGGCGCTTGCCCTTTCCCGCGACGGCGGATCCCGCCTCGGCGTTGGGCTCGCCGGGATGCGTGAGCGCCTGCGCCAACTTGGAGGGCAACTCGAGATTGAATCGGATTCGACCGGGACCGTGCTGCGGGCCAGCGTGCCGAGCCGCCAGCGCGTCACGGGTGCCTCGCGGCCGCCTGGAGGTGCACCATGAAGAAGGGCGGCGACCCGGGGGCTCCTTCGGAAGGGCCAGCCATCCATTCGCCGGCGGAGGCCCCCGAGCAGGTGGGCATCCTGATCGCCGACGACCACGAGTTACTGAGGCGCGGCCTTTGCGCGGTACTCGCCGAGAGGACGGACTGGAAGGTGGTGGGCGAGGCGGCCAATGGCCGGGAGGCGGTCAGGCTGGCCGCCAGCTTGAAGCCCGCCGCGGTGGTGCTCGATGTCACCATGCCGGAGTTGAACGGTTTGGAGGCCACCCGCCAGATCCTGGCCGCCGCGCCGCAAACTCGGGTGTTGATCCTCAGCGTTCACGAGTCCGAGCAGATCGTCCGCGAGGTGCTGGAGGCCGGCGCCCAAGGCTATCTGCTCAAGTCCGATGCCGGGCGCGAACTGGTCAAGGCCATTGACGCGCTCCTGGGAAACAAGCCCTATTTCACGTCGACTGTGGCACGCATGGTCTTGAAGGGATTTCTCAGCGCACCGCGGGCGGAGTCGTCCTCCGACGAGACGGGACGGCTGTCGCCGCGTGAGCGCGAGACGGTGCAACTGCTGGCTGAGGGCCGAAGCAACAAGGAAGTGGCGGCAATGCTTGGGATCAGCGTCAAGACGGCGGAGACCCACCGCAACAACGTGATGCAAAAGATGGGGTTTCATTCCATCACCGAGCTCGTCCGCTACGCCGTCCGAAACAAGCTGATCGAGCCGTAACGACGGATCGGTTTCCTATCGCGAGGCGCCGCCCGGACGCCCGAGGCGTCTCCCAGGGCGCCTACAGGTTTTCCCCGGTCTGAATACGGAATCGCCGGGTTTGAATAAGGAGCCGGAAGCAGCCGACGATGGCGGCGTGCATGTCCGAAAGAACCTGCCGGATTCATCTGGTCGTCGACGCATACGGGTAGTCGTCGCCGACGACTGCGGCCTCATGCGAACGTCGCTGTGCGATCTCCTGCGGACACTACCCTCCGTGGAAATCGTTGGTGTTGCCGCGGATGGGATACAGGCTGCCTATGTCTGCGCCGCGGCGCGCCCCGATCTCGTGCTGGTCGACTTTGCCATGCCCCGCCTGAACGGCCTGGAGGCCGCGCATGCGTTGCGCCGGCAGTGCCCCGGATCTCGGGTGGTGATCGTTTCGAATCTCGCGCCTCTTCTCGCGGTGTCCGGCCCGCAGCCGGACGTCGATGCGATAATCGAGAAGATTGACCTGCCCCGCGAACTGCCGGCGGTGATCGATCGACTATTCCCCGGGACGCTGCCGGCGCCCGCCTCATCTTGATGGCTGGAACGACACAACGACCCGCTCTCATGCCGGAGGAGGCCGCCGCGTCGCGCGCGACCCTCCGGGAGGAGCGCGGAAATATTCACCATGATCCATCCTGACAACCAGGACGCGCCGCCCGCGGCCGAAAACTCGAAGCCTCAATCGGGCGACCGGTGCGAGGGGCACATCCGCAGGCATCCGGCGTCCAGCCCGTTGCGCCGCCTGCGCATGATCGCTCGCGCCGTCCGAGACCAGGCCGGCCGGCTGCTCCGCATGGTTGGCGCAGCGCGGGGCGAGACGTTCTACAGGTTCTTGTTTGAGAACAACCCGGTGCCGATTGCGATCTACGAGCGCGGCACGCTGCGGATGTTGGCAGTGAATGAGGCCTTCATCCGTCTCTACGGCTACAGCCGCGAGGAGACGCTCGGGCTGCGGTTGACCGATTTCTACCCTGAGGAGGAGCAAAGCCGGGCTGCGGCGCTGATTCCGACTCTGAACGGCTATGCCAACGTCGGGGAGTGGCACCATCGCCGGCGCGACGGGTCGACGATTGCGGTCGTGGTGACATCGCACGACCTCAATTACGCGGGCCGCTCCGCCCGCGTCGCTGTGATCGCAGACATCACCGAGCGCAAGCGGGCCGAGGAGGACTTGCGGCTCGCGAACGAGCGCCTCCGGCAATTTGTCGATTCCAACATCGTCGGCATCGTCATTTCCAGCGTCGCGGGCGACGTCATCGAGGCAAACGACTATTACCTGCGCCTGATCGGGTACACCCGGGAGGAGCTCGAGCTCGGGAAGATCCAATGGCGGACCATCACCCCGCCCGAATGGCTTCACGCCGACGAGCAGGCTATCCGGGAGTTGCGCGAAAGGGGCACATGCACGCCCTACGAGAAGAAGTATGTGCGGCGGGACGGAAGCCTTGCCCCCGTCTTCCAGGCCGGCACAATGCTGTGCGGACCGGGAGAGGAGATGGCCGCCTTTGTCCTCGATCTGACCGAGCGCGAGCGGGCGGAGGAGGCCCTGCGGACAAACGAACTGCGCTTCAGAAGCTTCATAGAGAATGCTGGTGTGGGCATTTATCGGTCAACGCCCGAGGGGCGCATCATCATGGCAAACCCCGCGCTGCTGCGGATACTCGGCTACAACTCGTTCGAAGAGATGGCTTCTCGTAACATGGAGGCGGAGAGCCACGGGGCGAGCTACCCTCGAAAGGTCTTCAGGGACAGAATCGAGCGCGAGGGGTCGTTGAACGGCTGGGAGGCTGCATGGACAAGGCAGGATGGAACAACGATCTTCGTGCGCGAAAGCGCCACCGTGATCCGCGGAGCCGACGGCAGAGCCCTGTATTACGACGGCATCATTGAGGACACCTCGGAACGAAGAAAGGCCGAGCAGGCCTTGCGCGAGAGCGAGGAGCGCTTCCGCAACCTCACAGCGGCGGCGTTTGAGGGAATTGTCATCACCGACAACGGCCGGATCGTGGACATAAATGACCAGGGCCTGAGGCTATTCGGCTGCGAGCGGGCCGAAATGATCGGACGGGAGGCCCTCGACTACGTCAGCCCGGAATCGCGCCCAATCGTGGCCGAAAACATGCGCGCCCAGCTCGAGTTGGCTTACGTGCACCAGCTGATGCGAAAGGACGGCAGCTGCTTCCATGCAGAGGCTCGCGCGAAGATGATGCACATGGGCAACCGTCTCCTGAGGATGACGGCCATACGGGACATCACCGAGCAACGGCAGGCCGAGCAGAGGCAGAGGAATCTGGAGGAGCAGCTTCACCAGATGCAGAAAATGGAGGCCCTTGGCACGCTGGCGGCCGGCATCGCGCACGACTTCAACAACGCGCTCGCCCCGATCCTCATGGCCGGCCCGCTGCTGCGGTCCCATGTGAGCGACCCCGGCGCGCTGCACATTCTCGATGTGGTCGACAAATCCTCCACGCGCGGCGCCGCCCTCGTCCGCCAGATGCTTTCCTTCGCGCGGGGCACGGCCGGGCAGAAGCAGCTGGTGCAGGTCAGCCACGTGCTGCGGGAGGTGATCGACCTCGCCAAGATCACCTTCCCAAGGTCAATCCGGGTCGTCTCGCACCTGCCCAGCGATCTGTGGCCCGTGCTGAGCGACCCGACGCAAATCCATCAGGTTTTCCTGAACCTGTGCATCAACGCGCGGGACGCGATGCCGGAGGGCGGCGATCTCACGCTCACCGCGGCAAACCGAACGCTCGACGCCGCCGAGGCCGCGAGAATCCCGAATTCGCGCCCGGGAACATTCCTCGCTGTCGAGGTGCGCGACACCGGCACGGGAATCCCGCCCGAGGCGCTGGAGAGGATATGGGAACCGTTCTTCACAACCAAGGGCGACGGCAGGGGCACCGGCCTCGGCCTATCTACGGTACGCAGCATCGTGCGCCAGCACGACGGCTTTGTGACCGTCCTGACCTCCCCCTCCGTGAAGGGCAGCCGCGGCACAGCGTTCACGATCTTCTTGGAAGCGGTCGTCGAGGGCGCGGCCGCGGACGAGGCCGACAAACAGGGAGACCAGGAAAACCGGGGAAAGGGCGAGCTCATCCTCTTGGTCGATGACGAGGAATCCGTGTGCGAGATCGGGGCAAGAATCCTCACCCGCCACGGCTATCGGGCGATCACGGCGCGCGATGGAGCGGATGCGATCGCCGTATTCGTGCCTCGCGCGTCGGAGGTGCGCCTCCTTCTCACCGACTTGGAGATGCCCAGAGTGGGCGGTCTGGCGCTGGCCATCACGGTCCGCAGGCTGAACCCCGCGCTGCCGGTCATCGCCATGAGCGGCGGAGCCAGTCAAATCACCGACGGCCACAAGAAGATCGCGACGGCGTTTCTGGCCAAGCCGTTTGAGGCCGAGACGCTGCTTTCGGTCGTTCGCCGCACCCTCGACGAGGGGGGGTCGGCCGCCCCAATCCCGCCCAAGGCCTGATTCCCATTGTGGCCTCCATCCCGCCAGTCGACGGCGAAGATCCCCTCAACCTGGCGGCCGGGCCCGTGCGGCCGGCCAGCCGCGCGGCAGAGGCCCGGCTGCCCCATCCGGACCGCCTCACGCTGGGGAGCCATCCCATACTCGGGTGATCCGCCTCGGGACGATATCCTACCGCACCCAGTATCCCCATGTTCGCGGCCATCTCTATCCTCGGTCTCCTAGGCGCCTGCATTCTCCTCGTGCTTGTCGGCGCCGCACGCAGGGCCCCCAAGGGCTATGAAGACGGGGACGGCTTCCACCTCGGGATAGCGCCGGACCTGCCGCATGTGGTCGCCGACAGGGCGGCCGTCGCGCCACCCCGGTCACTCGGGCCGTTCAAGGGCTCGGCCCAGTCCGCTGACCATCCCGACACCCCAACTTCAGACAGGTAAGTGAGCCTGAAGGCGCGAGCCAGGTCATGGATTGGACACGACGTCCAGCGGGACCGCGCCGGCTCCCAGGAAGGGCGGGCGCCCGCCGCCCGAGGCCGTGGGGCCCGATCGGGCTTCGCCTACCAAGGGGCCTGACCGAGGTCTCCTCTTATTAGGGGACCGTGAGCTCGAGCGGGGCAAAGCCCTTGGCGGTGATGGTGACTTTGTCGGTCGCGGCGAGTTCGGTAATGGTCCAGACTTGGCCCGGGTCGATCGCGTGCTCAGGAAGGTTCCGGACCTTTGAGTTGGCGTGGAATGTGACGCTCGAGAGCACCTGCGCGCTGACCTTGATCGCGTCTCCCGAGACGTTCTTCAGGTTCAGCACGTACGGGCCAGTGTCAGGGTCGGTCACTTTCTCGAAGCTGTAGGTCAAGGGCAGGCTCGGAGCCTTGTCTTCCAGGCGCTGCAGCGCCATTGAATCGGCGGCCTTCGCCGCGGGAACTTGAGCGACGGCGAGACTGAGGGCGCAGCCAAATGAAATCAGGGCGGCCCTGCGCAGGGCCGAGCGGGTGGACGACGTGTTTGGGATGATCATGGTGGGGATGGGAGGGTTACTTGAACCCGAAACTCCGAACTCCGCAAGACTGACCTAGGAGCGGAAGGAGCCAAGGGATTCCGTGGCTTGACCGCCGACATGCCTGATTGAGGCGCTGCTCAATGGACGGGCATCTCGCAGGTTTCGCCCGGGGCCGCGCTGTCCCACCATCCCAAATTGACGCCCTGTTGCGTCACGGCCGCCGCCGATGGGGCGAAAAGGGCGGCCCGCAAGAAAACCTAGCGGGCCGGCGGGACCCCCCCTGCCGCGGCAATCCGGTCGATGGCAAAAGCATATCCATTCGCGCGACCGCTGGCGCAAGAGGTGGCGGTCCTCAGGGCGCGCGGACGAAGCGCATGACTGCCCCGCCTCCCGGCGCCATGCGCAGGTCGATCGTATCCTCAGCCGTCACGTCGCGCTCCTCCACCTCGAGGTGCTCGGCATTCTCAGCGCTGTCGGGCGCGTCGCGCCACCAGCGGAGGTGCCATTTTCCCGGCACCTTGAGAAAGCCGAGCCCCACGCTTCGCACGCGCGTGCAGCTGTTGTTGATCGCGCCAACGTACCAGTCGGGCCCGGAGCGCCGCGCAATCACGAGATGCTCGGCGACGACACCCGAGAGCACACGGGTCTCATCCCACACGGTCGGAACGAGCTTCAGGAAGTCGATGCCGGGCTGGCCGCGCAGGTTGCACGGGTGATCGCACACGCACATGACGGGGCTCTCGTACGCGACGAACAGCGCGAGCTGGCCGGCGCGCGTGCCCTGCACCTGGGTAGGCGAGACGTGCGCCTGGAACCGGTCCGGCGGGCGGTTGACGAAGCCGCCCGGAGTGAAGTCGCCGGGACCGGCCAACAGGCGGGTGAAGGGAAGCGTGACGCGGTGCTCCGGGGTGACGCGTCCGCTCCACTTGTTGTACTCGTTGCCGAGAATACCCTCCCGCGTGATCTGGTTGGGCCACGCGCGGATCATCCCGGTGGGCTTGAAGGCGCCGTGGAAATCCACAAGCAGGTGATGTTCGGCGGCGGCGCGGGTGATCTTCTCGTACCAGTTCACCATCTCCTGGTCGTCCCGGTCCATGAAATCGATCTTCACCCCGGCGATCCCCCATTTCTCGTAGAGCGCAAACGCCCGCTTGTACGCATCGCCCTTGTCGACGTCGCTCCAGTAGAGCCAGACCCAGAGCCGCACCTTGTTCTCCGCGGCGAAACGCCTGAGCTCATCCATGTCCACCTCGGGAACCGGCCGGGTGATGTCAGAGTCGGGCTGGCGTGTGCCCACGTACCAGCCGCCATCGACGAGCTGATAGGGCCATCCCATCTCGCCGGCGAACTGGATGAAGTCCTTCATGGTGCCGGTGTCCATCCGTCCAATTCCGGACCACCACCTATCCCACGCCATCATCCCCGGCCTGACCCACGACGGGTCCGCGATCTGGCAGGGCGTGCTCAGATTGAGCACGGCGTCGCTCTCGATCAGCCGGCCCGGCTCCCTGCCGATCAGCAGGACCCGCCAGGGGGACGCGTGCGGCAACGCGCCGACCACCAGCCCTTGCCCGTCCCACCGCGGAGCGAGCCGGCTGCGCAGCGTCACGGCAGTCGTGCCGGGCGCCTGCGGCTCGCGGGCCAGCCAAAGGCCGGCCCAGTCGACGAGCTCGGCCTCGGTGACCGCGACCCATGCGGCGGGGGTGTGCGTGAGCAGCGGCAATCCGGTCACGGTCTCGATCGGCAGATCGGAGAGCCGCTGTCTCCTGAACTCCCACTCCTGCGAGCCGCGGAAGCCGCCGCGCGAGTCGTACGCGTCGGGCGGAATCGCGACGTGGTCGCCAGCGAAGCAGGCGTTGTCCGCCGTGAAGGCGAACTGCGTGAGCTCCTCGTCGACAGTGAAGTCCGGCGCGCCGCCCTCGCGGGGGAGCACGTAGCGGAAGGCCACGGCGTCGTCGAAGGCGCGGAACACCACCGAAAACGTCCGGCCGGCGCCTTCCCTCTCGCGCAGCGCGAGGGTGAGCTCGCGGTAATGGTCGCGCACCTCGCGCCTCTTCCCGAGCCGGTTGGTCCAGGTGGTGTCACTCTCCGCGCTCGCTGACTCCACGAGCGCCACGTCTGCGCCGAGCGCGCCCCCGGCGCGCAGGCGCAGCCCGAGGCGCGAATCATTAAGGACCGGCGTGCCGTCGACTGTCACGCGGTAGCTGAGGGCGCCGGCCGGATTGACGGCGACGCAGATGCGGCCGTCGGGCGACCGAAGCTCCAGAACGGCCGGGGAGGCGCCGCCTTCGGCGGCCTGAGCGCCGCCGCCGGCCCCCGCGAGGAGGACGGCCAGGAATGCGGGCGGCCAATGGCGGCCGAGTTTGCGAGGCAAGCGACGGGGTATGGGGCTCATAGGGAAGCTCCGGCTCCGATCCGCGTCGCACCACGCGCGGCCGTGATGCAGCCCTGACCGGTATCCTCCGGGTGGATTGATCCTGGCCGTCGCGGCGCTCCCGATCCACGCAATAATGGCGTGCCGGGGCCGCATGGGATCGGCGCCTCCTACAGCTGGATTCTTCGCAGGCGCAGCGCATTCGAAACGACCGACACCGAGCTAAGGCTCATGGCCGCCCCGGCGATCATCGGGTTCAGGGCGACCCCGAAGAACGGGTAGAGCGCGCCTGCGGCGAAAGGGACGCCGAGAATATTGTAGACGAAGGCGAAAAAGAGGTTCTGGCGTATGTTGGTCATCGTCGCGCGCGAGAGGCGGATCGCCCGCGCTATGCCGCGCAGGTCGCCGTTCACCAGGGTGACGTTCGCGCTCTCCATCGCGACATCGGTGCCTGTGCCCATGGCGATGCCCACGTCGGCCGCGGCGAGCGCGGGCGCATCGTTGACCCCGTCCCCGGCCATGGCGACGGCCGCGCCTTCTCGCCTCAGCGCGTTGACCATCTCCATCTTTGCCGATGGCTCGACCTCGGCTTCGAAGCGGTCGAGTCCGAGCCGGCGCGCCACCGCGCCAGCGGTGCGCCGATTGTCGCCGGTGACCATCACGAGCTTCACCCCGAGCTTGTGCAGCAGCGCAATCGCATCGAGGGCTGACTCCTTGACCGGGTCGGCCACCGCCAGCAGCCCGGCCAATCTCCGGTCGACCCCGACAAAGAGCACCGTCATGCCCTCGGCCTCGAGCGCGGCCGCCCGCCCTTCGAGGTCAGCGTCTGCGGCCACGCCCTCCCCCGCGAGGAACCCGCTCTTGCCGACCACGATCGGCCTGCCGTCCACCGCACCCGCAATGCCGCCGCCGGTGACGGAGCGGAAACCGGCGACCGGACGGAGGGGGACCCGCCTCTCCTGCGCGGCCCGAACGACGGCCGAAGCGAGCGGATGTTCGGAGGCCCGTTCCAGGGAGGCGGCAAGCTGGAGGAGTCCGTTCTCGTCCGAGGTCGAGGCGGCCCGGACCTCCACGAGCCGGGGCCTCCCCTCCGTGAGGGTCCCGGTCTTGTCGAGGACCAGCCACTGCACCCTTCCCAGGCGCTCGAGCGCCTCGGCGTTCTTCACCAGCACCCCGGCCTGCGCGCCCCGGCCCACGCCCACCATGATGGACATGGGGGTGGCCAGCCCGAGCGCGCAGGGACAGGCGATGATGAGAACGGCGACCGCATTGACGGTGGCGTGCGCCAGGCGCGGCTCGGGGCCAAGAAAATACCAGAGGAGGAACGTGATCGCGGCGACAGCCGCGACGGTCGGCACGAAGACGCCGGCGACCCTGTCGGCAAGGCCCTGGATCGGCGCGCGGCTGCGCTGGGCGTCGGCCACCATCTGCACGATGCGGGAAAGCAGCGAGTCGGCCCCCACCTTGTCCGCGCGCATGACGAAGCTCCCTGTGGCGTTGACTGTTCCGCCCGTCACCGTGTCGCCGGCCCTCTTAAGGACAGGGATCGATTCGCCGGTGATCATCGATTCGTCGACCGAGGAGGATCCCTCCTCGATGGCACCGTCGACCGGCACCCTTCCGCCGGGGCGAACCCGTATCCGGTCGCCGGCCCTGATCTCCGCGAGAGGCACCTCGGTGTCGCCCGTGTCCCCGACCCGGATCGCCGTGGCGGGGGCCAGGTTGAGCAGCGCGCTCAGCGCGCTCGAGGTCCGGGCGCGGGCGCGCAGCTCGAGCACCTGGCCGAGGAGCACGAGGATCACGATGACCGCGGCGGCTTCGAAATAGACGTCCACCGAGCCGTGCGAGCGCGCTGTCTCGGGAAAGACGGCGGGCGCGAAGAACGCGGCCGTGCTGTAGGCCCAGGCCGAACCCACCCCGAGCGCGATCAGGGTGAACATGTTCCAGTGGGCGGTGCGAAGGGAGCGGGCGCCGCGCACGAAGAACGGCCAGCCGGCCCACCACACCACGGGCGTCGAAAGGAGGAACTGCAACCACCGGCTGAGCGGGGCGTTCCCGGTCCGGGCGAGGCCCGGCACGAGGTGTGCCATCGCGAGCAGGAAGACGGGCAGCGCGAGCAGGGCGCCGACCCAAAGGCGCCGGCTCAAGCCGCGCAGCTCGGAATCTGACTCGTCGCCGGCGCCCGCCGAGGCGATCCTCGGTTCAAGCGCCATGCCGCAGATGGGGCAGTCGCCGGGAAGATCCTGCGCGATCTGCGGGTGCATCGGGCAGATGTAGGCTGTCTTGGCGGCGCCGGCTCGGGCCCTATTGTGCTCGAGCGCCATGCCGCATTTCGGGCATTCGCCCGGCGCGCCGGATTCGACACCCGGGCACATCGGGCAGTAGTACTGCGCCGCCGGCGCCTCGGGCGCCCGCGGGCCGCCTCCCCCCTCTGGGCCCTTTTCGGGGCATTCGGATTCGTCCGGGGACTTGGTCACAGGGGCGGAAAATAGGCCGAATCCAGGGCGAGGCGAATCTAACCCGCGAAATCGGCACCGCGTCCAAGAGTCTGCCGCCGAACGGCTTCTCCCTACCGCCGCCGTCATTGTCCTTGAGCCCATGCACGGCGGGCCCGACAATTGATGCGGATTGTTTGCCAAGCAATGAGCGGTCGGAAAGGCGTCGACCGCCTATACTGGCGCCTCCCATGACCGCATCCACTCCCAGGCCACTCTCCCCGTTCTGGCAATCGGCGCGCGCCCGAGCCGCCACGCCCTCGGAGGCGGTCGCGTCCATCCGCAGCGGGACCAACGTCTTCATCCACGGCGCGGCCGCCACGCCCACCCCGCTGATCGAGGCCCTGTCCGCGCGGCGGGACCTGCTGGACGTGAGCCTCTACCATCTGCACACGGCCGGCCCCGCCCCGTTCGCCGAGCCCGGCCGGGAGCGCGAGTTCCTCTCGAATTCTCTCTTTGTGGGCGCCCCACTCCGGCCAGCTGTCGCGTCCGGCCAGGCCGACTACATTCCCATCTTCCTCTCGGACATTCCCGAGCTCTTCGCCGGGGGCGGCGTCGAGCTCGACGCCGCGCTGCTGCAGCTCTCGCCGCCCGACGAGCACGGGCTCTGCTCCCTCGGCACGTCGGCCGACGCGGCAAAGGCCGCGGCGGACTCCGCGCGCATCGTCATCGCGGAAATAAACGAGCAGATGCCCCGCACCCACGGCAACAACGTGGTCCCCTTCGCCCGGGTCAGCGCGTTCATCGCCACGGACCGGCCCCTGCACGAGCACCGGGCCGGGCCGGAGACCCAGACCGACGCGCGCATCGGAGAGATCGTGGCCGGGCTGGTGGACCACGGCTCGACCCTGCAGGTGGGAATCGGCGGCATCCCGGACGCCGTGCTGGCGCGCCTGCACGACAAGCGCGACCTAGGGGTCCACACCGAGATGTTTTCGGACCGGATCATCGACCTGGTGGAGTCGGGCGCCGTGACCAACCGGCACAAGGCGGTCGGACAGGGCCGAATCGTGACAAGCTTCATCAACGGCACCCGCCGCCTGTTTGATTTCGTGGACGACAATCCGCTGGTGATGTTCTACCCCTGCGATTGGACCAACGACACGTCCATCATCCGCCAGAACCCGAAGGTCGTGGCGATAAACTCGGCCATTCAGATCGACCTGACCGGGCAGGTCTGCGCCGACTCCATCGGCCACCGGATCTATTCGGGAATCGGCGGCCAGATGGACTTTATCCGCGGGGCGGCCCTTTCCCCCGGCGGCAAAGCCATCATCGCGCTGCCGTCGTCGGCGGTCGGCGGGCGCATGTCGCGCATCGTCGGCCAGCTCGCGCCCGGGGCGGGCGTCGTCACGACCCGCGGACACGTCCACTGGGTCGCGACGGAATACGGGGCGGTCAATCTGCACGGCAAGAGCCTGCGCGAGCGGGCGGAGCTCCTCATTTCGATAGCCCATCCCGACTTTCGCGCCGAATTGCGGCGCGACCTCGCCGCGGTGCGCCACTTTCCGGCCGCCGCCTAAGGCCGGGTAAAGGAGGGGGCTCTTGCGCCGGCGAGGGCGCGGCCAACGGCCTTGCGGGGCCCCGATTGCCCGCCTGCCCCTTCAATCTCGCGAGGGGACGATCCCCCGAGAGCCAAGCCTTGGTGGGGGCATTTGGAGTAATCCTAGCGGAGCCCGGGGGGGCTTCTTCGCCGATCTTGGCAATCAATCCGCATTTCTTGACCGGAGACCGGGCCCGTTCCGCCCGGAAAATTTTCAAGAAATGCCCATTCAATGGCATTATACGCGTTGTCGCATGCGTCCAAATTCCATAGGCTTAACGCCCGTGAAAGCTGTGTCGATACGGTCCGACAGAAGGAGCTCAGTGGCCCGGGTAATGAAGCACGCGAGCGGCGACAAGCGCTTCAAGATCCTTGAGGCCCACATCAAGAAATTCCAGGGCCGGCAGGACGCCCTGATCGAGGTGCTGCACAAGGCCCAGGAGCTCTTCGGGTACCTGGAGGACGACCTCCTGCTGTTCGTGGCCTACCAGCTCAAGCTTCCCCCGGGCCGCGTCTACGGCGTGGCCACCTTCTATCATTTCTTCACCCTGAAGCCCCAGGGAGCGCACACCTGCGTCGTCTGCCTGGGCACCGCCTGCTACGTCCGCGGGGCGGACCGGGTGCTGGCGGCTATCGAGGCCGAGGCGAAGATTAAGGCAGGCGAAACGACGCCCGACAAGCAGCTCTCGGTCCTGACGGCGCGCTGCATAGGGGCCTGCGGCATCGCCCCGGCCGTCGTCTACGACGGCACAACCGTTCCCCGGCAGACCCCCGAATCGGCAGTGGCCCAAGTGAAAGGATGGCTTCCCCATGGACCTTGATGACCTGAACGCGATCGCGGAAAAGGAACGCGCCTCCCGCAAGAAGACGGTCATCCGCTGCTGCACGGCTGCCGGGTGCATGTCCTCCCATTCCGACGCGGTGAAAGCCGGACTGGAGAAGGCGGTGCGCGAGTCGGGCCTGGACGACCGGGTGGAAGTGCGCGGCGTCGGATGCATGCGGCTGTGCTGCCAGGGTCCCCTGGTCGGCGTCGACCCCGCAGGCATCATTTACGAGAGGGTCACGCCCGAGGACGCCCCGTCGCTCGTCGCATCGACCGAGGGAGGGGCGACCCAGGTCAGGCGGGGCGACCCGAACCACCCCTTCTTCCGCAAGCAGCTTTCCATCGTGCTGGCCAACAGCGGGGAAATCGACCCGGAGCGGATCGAGTCCTACATCGCGGCGGACGGCTACCTGGGCCTGCACGCGGTGCTGATCGAGATGGCGCCCAAGGACGCGGTCGACAGCGTGATTAGGAGCGGGCTTCGCGGCCGGGGCGGCGCCGGCTATCCGACCGGTCTCAAATGGGCCACCGTGGCCAAGACGCCCGGCGCCCAGAAGTACGTGGTCTGCAACGCTGACGAGGGCGACCCCGGGGCGTTCATGGACCGCAGCGTTCTCGAAAGCGACCCCCACAGCGTGCTCGAGGGCATGGCCATCGCCGGCTACGCCGTCGGAGCGAGCCAGGGCTTCATCTATGTCCGCGCCGAATACCCGCTGGCCATCAAGCGGCTGCAGATCGCGATCAAGCAGGCGAAGCAGATCGGCCTCCTCGGCAGCGGCATCCTTGAATCGCCGTTCAACTTCAACGTCGATATCCGCATCGGCGCCGGCGCCTACGTCTGCGGCGAGGAGACCGCCCTCATGGCCTCGATCGAGGGCAAGCGCGGCACTCCGCGGCCCCGCCCGCCCTTCCCCGCCGAGAGCGGCCTGTGGGGCTGCCCGACGTTGATCAACAACGTCGAGACGTTTGCAAACATCGCCCCGATCATCCGCCGGGGGGCCGAATGGTACGCGGCCATCGGGACCGGCAAGAGCAAGGGCACGAAGGTGTTCGCTCTCGCGGGCAAGATCGCCAACACGGGCCTTATCGAGGTGCCGATGGGCACGCCCCTCAGGCAGATCGTCGAGGAGATGGGCGGCGGCGCGCCCGACGGCGCAAAGATCAAGGCGGTGCAAACCGGCGGGCCCTCCGGCGGGTGCATCCCCGCCCACGAGCTCGACACGCCGGTGGACTATGAGTCGCTCACACGCCTCGGGTCGATCATGGGCTCCGGCGGCATGATCGTGATGGACGAATCCACGCGCATGCCGGAGGTCGCCCGGTACTTCATGGAATTCTGCATGGACGAGTCGTGCGGCAAGTGCATCCCCTGCCGCGCCGGGACGGTGCAGATGCACCGCCTCCTTGACAAGATCGTCAAACGCGAGGCCACCGCCGGCGACCTATCCAAGCTGGAGGACCTTTGCGAAATGGTGCGGCACACCAGCCTGTGCGGCCTTGGCCAGAATGCGCCCAATCCGGTCGTCAGCACGCTGCGGTTCTTCCGTAACGAATACCTGGAGCTCCTGCGGCAGGAGCCGGACGGAGAGCCTGCGGCCGCGGCCGGTGCGGCCCCCGCCCGGAACAAGGAGGCCTCGTAAACCCAATGGCTGCCAAGACCCTGATCATCGACGGCAAGGAAGTCAGCGCCCAGGAGGGCGCGACCATTCTGGACGCCGCCTCCGACGCCGGAATCAAGATCCCGACGCTCTGCCACCTCGACGGCGTGTACGACGTGGGGGCCTGCCGCATGTGCCTGGTCGAGGTGGCCGGCGTGGCCAAGCTTCTCCCGTCGTGCACGACCCAGATCGCCGAGGGCATGGACGTCCACACCGATTCCGAGCGCCTGCGCAGGTACCGCCGGATGACCCTTGAGCTCCTGTTCGCGGAGCGCAACCACGTCTGCGCCGTCTGCGTGTCCAACGGCAACTGCGAGCTCCAGACGCTGGCCTGGCAGCACGGCGTGGACCACGTGCGCTACGACTACTGCTTCCCCAGATGGGGCGTGGACGCGACCCATCCGCTCTTCGGCCTCGATCACAACCGCTGCATCCTCTGCACCCGCTGCGTGCGCGTCTGCTGGCATATCGAGGGCGCGGGCACAAAGAACGTCGCCGGCCGCGGCGCGAAATCGACGATCATAGACGACCTTAACCAGCCGTGGGGTGAGTCGGATACCTGCACATCCTGCGGCAAGTGCGTCCTCGCCTGCCCCACCGGGGCCCTCTTCAGCCGCGGCTCGACCGTGGGCGAGATGACGCGCGACCGCACCAAGCTCGAATTCATCGTCAACGCACGGGAGAAAAAACAATGGACCGTCTAAGGTTAGCCACAGCCTGGCTGGGCGGCTGCTCCGGATGCCACATGTCGTTCCTCGACCTGGACGAGTTCCTGATCGAGCTGGCCGGAATGGTCGACCTGGTCTACAGCCCGGTGATCGACGTGAAGGAGTATCCCGAGGGCGTCGACGTGTGCCTGGTCGAGGGCGCAGTCTGCAACCGCGACAACCTCGAGCAGCTCCATAAGATCCGCCGGCGCACCAAGGTCCTCGTCTCGTTCGGCGACTGCGCCGTGACGGGCAACGTGTCCGCCATCCGCAACCAGCTGGGCCCCGGCAACGCGGAGAACGTGCTGCAGTGCGCCTACATTGACAACGCCCAGGACAACCCGCGGCTGCCCCGGGGCGAGGGCATCGTCCCGGAGCTGCTGGAGCGCGTGCGGCCCCTGCATGAAATCGTGCACGTGGACGCCTATCTGCCCGGCTGCCCGCCGTCAGCGCAGCGGATCAGGGCGCTGCTGGAGCGGGTGCTCGCGGGCCTTCCGCTGCAACTGGAGGGCGAGCAGCTCAAGTTCGGCTGAACCCGCAGGCACACTCATGGCCAAGCGCATCATCATCGACCCGGTGTCCCGCATCGAGGGGCACGCCAAGATAAGCATCTTTCTGGACGAGGCCGGCCATGTGGCCGACGCGCAGTTCCACGTGGTGGAGTTCCGCGGCTTCGAGAGGTTCTGCGAGGGCCGGCCCTACAGCGAAATGCCCGGAATCACGTCGCGCATCTGCGGCATCTGCCCGGTCAGCCACCTGCTGGCCTCGGCCAAGGCGGGCGACGCCATCATGGCCGTGGCGATCCCGCCGGCCGCCGACAAGCTGCGGCGCCTGATGAACCTGGGGCAGATCATCCAGAGCCACGCCCTGAGCTTCTTCCACCTGAGCGCGCCAGACTTTGTCCTCGGCTGGGACGCCCCGCAGTCGAGGCGCAACGTCTTCGGACTGATCGCCGCAGACCCGCAGCTGGCGCGGGCCGGCATCCGGCTGCGGCAATTCGGCCAGGAGATAATCGAGGTCCTCGGCGGCAAGAAGATCCACCCGGCCTGGGCCGTGCCCGGCGGCGTTCGCAGCGCCCTTAGCGAGGAGGGCCGCGACCGGATCCGCCAGCGGCTGACGGAAGCCTACGCCACGACCGAGGCCGCCCTCGGTCTCTTCATGAAGGCGCTCGAGTCGCACAAGCAGGAGGCGCTCATCTTCGGCAACTTCCCGTCCCTGTTCATGGGGCTGGTCTCGCCCGACGGATCCTGGGAGCACCACGGCGGCAAGCTGCGGTTCACCGACAGCACCGGCAACGTGATCGCCGACCAGATCGAGCCGGCCGGCTACCAGGAGTTCATCGGCGAATCGGTGCAGGAGTCCTCGTACCTCAAGTCGCCCTATTTCAGGGCGCTCGGGATTCCCGGCGGGATGTACCGGGTCGGGCCGCTCGCCAGGCTCAACATCTGCGAACGCATGGGCGTGCCCCGCGCGACCGCCCTATTGCGGGCCTTCAAGCAGATGGGCCGGGGCGCCGTCACCTCCTCGTTCCTTTACCACCACGCCCGTCTCATCGAGATCATGGCCGCGGTCGAGCACGTCGAGCGCGCCCTCGAGGATCCGGACCTGCTCGATGGAGACCTCCGGGCCGACGCGGGCGTCAACTCCCCGCGGGGGGTCGGCGTGAGCGAGGCCCCGCGCGGGACCCTTTTCCACGACTACACGGTGGACGGCGCCGGCCTCCTCACAAAGGTGAACCTGGTCGTCGCGACCGGGCACAACAACCTCGCCATGAACCGCACGGTCGCACAGATCGCCCGGCACTATGTTCAGGGCGAGGACATACCGGAGCCGGTGCTCAACCGCATCGAGCACGGGATCCGGTGCTACGACCCGTGCCTGAGCTGCTCGACCCACGCCGCGGGCCAGATGCCGATGCGGATTCAGCTCATAGGGCCCGGCGGCGACGTGCGCCGCGAGGTGGTCCGTGGATAACGAGCTGCTGGTCATCGGCTACGGCAACACCCTCCGCCGCGACGACGGCGTCGGGCCGAGGGTCGCCGGCGCGGTGGAGGAGCTGCGCCTTCCGGGCGTGCGCACTATGGCGTGCGCGCAGCTCACGCCCGAGATGGCCGACCCGCTGTCGCAGGCCCGCGCCGCAGTCTTCGTCGACGCAGCCCTGGACTGTCCGGGGCGGGTGCGGATGCGCCGGATCGATCCGTCCGACTCCTCCCAGGTCCTGGCCCACGCCGCCGACCCGCGCATTCTTCTCGCGCTGGCTCGGGACGCCTTCGGCCGCGCGCCCGAGGCATGGCTATTGACGTTGCCGGCGGAGGATCTCGGTTTCGGCGAGCAGCTCTCGCGCGCCGCCCGGCACGGGCTCAGGAAAGCCGTGCGGGAGGTGCGAGCGCTTCATCGCCGGCTGCGGAACCGCGGTCCGGCTTGCCCGCGGCCGGCGTCCGGCCGGCTTGCGCGGACCGGCCGCAGGTCCACGCGCGCGCGTAGATCTCGTCCGGCGTGCCGTGCGCCGGGACCGTGACAAGCAGCCCCCGCCGCCCGTACCATTCAAGGAGAGGCCGGGTGTTCTTTTCGTAGGCCCGCATCCTCGTGAGGATCGTCTCCGGCTTGTCGTCCTCGCGCCGGATGAGGCGGTTGCCGCAGGCGTCGCAGATCCCTGCCTTCTGGGGCGGCTGGTGGGCCAGGTGATAGACCGCCTTGCACCCGGGGCAGACCCGCCGCCCGCTCAGCCGGGCCACGATCTCCTCGGTGGGCAGCTCGTAGTCGAAGACCGCGTCCAGGCCCACGCCTTCGCGCGTGAGCAAGCCGTCAAGGGCCTCGGCCTGCGCGACCGTGCGCGGAAAGCCGTCCAGGACGAAGCCGCCGCAGCAGCGCAGGCAGCGGCCGCGCTCGCCAACAAGTTCCAGCATGGTCTCGTCCGACACGAGGGCGCCCTGGCGCATGCTAAGGAGCGCGTCCTGAAGCGCGGGCGAGCGGTTGCGCACCCCCTGGCAGCTAGCGGACCGCAGGATGTCTCCCGTCGACAGATGGCATGCCCCCAGCCGCTCGCAAAGGAGCTCGGCCTGCGTGCCCTTGCCGACGCCCGGCGCGCCCAGCAGCACCAGGCGCCAGGCCGGTCCGGGGGGCGGATCCGGAGGATTGGAGCAGCTGGCGGCGCCGCCCTGGAGCCACGCCTTTCGATCAGGCTTTTTCATGAGGAGTTGCCACTTTCCAGGTCTGGAGAATGCGGATGTAATTGGCCCGCTCGAAGGCCGAGGGATCCGGGCAGTGGCGCAGGTTCAGGCAGCCGCGAATCTGGTCGAGGCTGGAATACCCGTGCTCGCTCATCCAGCGGCTCATTCCGTCCAGGATGACCGAGAGGAAGCGCGGGCCGTTCTGGAGCAGCACGGACACGACCTGCACGGCGTGGGCGCCGGCAAAGAGCGCCTTTAGTGCGTCGCCGGGGCCGTGGACGCCGCCGCTCGCGGCGAGGGAGCACCGCACCTGCGGGGAGATGATCGCAAGCCACCGCAGGCGCAGCAGCAGCTCGGACGTGTCGGACAGGCGCAGCTGCGGCAGCACCTCCAGTTCGTCCAGGTCCAGGTCGGGCTGATAGAACCGGTTGAACAGCACGACGCCCGAGGCGCCGGCTTTCTCAATCGCCTTCGCGAAGCTCGCTGGCGAGGTGTGGAACGGGGACAGCTTGACGGCGACCGGAATCCGCACCGAGGCCGACACCTGGTGCACGATCTCGAGCATGTCGGCTTCGACCTCGCTGGCGCTGACGTCGGCGCGGGAGACAAGCTGGTAGAGATTGAGCTCGATCGCGTCGGCGCCGGCCGACTCGAAGCGCCGCGCGTAGTCGGTCCACCCCCCCAGCCGGGCCCCGTTCAGCGAGCCGATGACCGGGATGCTGAGCGCCCGCTTTAGCCCCTCTATCTGGCGGAGGTACTGGTCCGGGCCGAGCTGGTATTCCGAGAAATTCGGGAAATAGGAGGTCGCCTCGGCGAAGCTCTCGGCCGGCGACTCGACATGGTGCGCCAAGGCGCGGATCTCGCTCTCGATCTGCTCCTCGAACAACGATCGCATCACGACGGCGCCGGCCCCGGCGTCCTGCAGCTGGCACGCGGTCTCGATGCTGTCGCAAAAAGGGGACGCGCCGATGACCATCGGGTTCTCGAGCTTCAGTCCAAGATAGTCCGTGGTGAGGTTCATGTGTGGGCCGTGCTGGGGGTTGCGGCCGGCGCATCGGCGGCGGGGGCGGCCCCGTGGCCGCCTGACTGGGCGCCCTTGTCGGTGCCTCCGTTGCCGCCGCCATGGCCGGCCATGCGCTGGTAGAAAAAATAGCGCTTGCGCACCTGCTCCTGTGCGCGCACGGCCAGTTCGGCGGCCCGCGCGGGCGCGACGTTCCTGAGCATGCTGAATCGCGTTTCGTTTGCAGTGAACCGGTCCAGGTCGCCCTTGGGCGGCCCGGAGTCGAGCTTGAACGGCTCGCCGGCATCGGCCGATCGAGGATCGTACCGGAACAGGGGCCAAAAGCCGGTTTCGACCGCGAGCTTCTGCTGCTCGGCCCCCAGGTGGAGCGGGAATCCGTGCGCGATGCAGTGGGAGTAGGCGATGATCAGCGCGGGCCCGTTATAGGCCTCGGCCTCGCGAAAGGCGGCCACGGTCTGGCTGTCCTTGGCGCCGAAGGCGACCTGGGCGACATACACGTGGTGGTATTGCATGGCCATCAGCGCAAGGTCCTTCTTCGCCAGACTCTTGCCGCCGGAGGCGAATTTCGCGACCGCCCCGATGGGGGTCGACTTGGAGGACTGGCCTCCGGTGTTCGAATAGACCTCGGTGTCGAGCACGAGCACCTTGACGTTGGCTCCGCTCGCCAGCACGTGGTCGAGCCCGCCGTAGCCGATGTCGTACGCCCAGCCGTCGCCCCCGACGATCCATACGGACTTCTTGACCAAGTCGTCGGCCAGGGCCTCCAGGCGGCGGGCGTCGGCCCCGTCCACGGTGCGCAGGATCTCGCGCAGGGCGGCGACGCGCGCCCGCTGGGTGGCGATGCCGGCCTCCGTATTCTGGTCGGCGCCGAGGAGGGCGTCCTTAAGTCCGGTCGTCAGGCGGGTCGCCAGGCGCGCCAGCAGGTCCCTGGCGGAGCGCCCGCGCTGCTCCATCGCCAGCTGCAGGCCGAGGCCGAACTCGGCGTTGTCCTCAAAAAGCGAGTTGGCCCAGGCCGGCCCCCGGCCCTCGCGGTTCGTGCAATAGGGCGTCGTCGGCAGGTTTCCCCCGTAGATCGAAGAGCAGCCGGTCGCGTTTGCGATCACCAGCCTGTCGCCGAAGAGCTGTGTCAGGAGCTTGAGGTAGGGCGTCTCTCCGCAGCCCGCGCATGCCCCGGAGAACTCCATCAGCGGCGCCATGAACTGCACGCCCTTGACCGTGCTCGTGTCGAGGCGGGAGCGGTCGGGATCGGGCAGGCCCAGGAAGAATTCCCAGTTGACCCGCTCGGCCGCGAGCCGAGGCGGCTGCGGCGCCATGTCGATCGCCTTGTGGCGCGGGTTGCTGCGGTCCTTGGCGGGGCAGACCTGGACGCAGAGCGAGCAGCCCGTGCAGTCCTCCGGCGCGACTTGCAGGCTGTAGCGCTGGCCCGGAAACTCCGTGGACTTGAACGGCACCGTGACGTACCCCGCTGGCGCGCGGGCCAGGTCCTCGGGGGCCACGAATTTCGCGCGGATGGCGGCGTGCGGGCAAACGAGCACGCACTTGTTGCATTGGATGCACACGGCCGGATCCCACACCGGCATTTCTAGCGCGATGTTGCGCTTCTCGAACCGCGACGTGCCCGTCGGCCAGCATCCGTCGAACGGCATCGCGCTGACCGGCATGAGGTCCCCCTTGTCCGCCAGCAGCCGGGCCGTGACTTTCTGGACGAATTCCGGCGCCCCGGCGTACGACGGCGGAATGGTGGCGGCCACCCCGGCATCCGGGGAGGCGGGAATCGGAAACTCGTGCAGGCCGGCGAGCGCGGCGTCCACCGCCGCAAAGTTCATCTTCACGATCTGCTCGCCCTTCTTGCCGTAGGTCTTGGCTATGGCGCCCTTGATCTGCGCCACGGCCTCGTCTGGCGGCAGGACGCCGGAGAGCGCGAAGAAGCAGGTCTGCAGAACCGTGTTCGTGCGCCGGCCCATCCCGGCCGCCTGGGCCACGCCGGTGGCATCGATGATGAAGAGGCGCAGCTTCTTCTCTATCAGCGCCTCCTGCCAGCCCCGCGGCAGCTTTGCCCAGGTCTCGCCCGGCGAATAGGGCGAGTTCAGCAGCACGGTCCCGCCGGGCGCGGCATAGGCAAGGACGTCCGAGCGTCCGACGAAATGGAACTGGCTGCAGGCGACGAATTCCGCCCGGCGGATCAGGTACGGCGCGCGGATGGGCCTCGGGCCGAAGCGCAGGTGCGACACCGTCATCGATCCCGACTTCTTGGAATCGTAGACAAAGTACCCCTGGGCGAAATTGGTGGTCTGCTCGCCGATGATCTTGATCGAGTTCTTGTTGGCCCCAACCGTGCCGTCCGCGCCAAGCCCGACGAACACGCAGCGCCGCACCTCCGGCGGCTCAAGGTCGAAGTCGGGGTCGTAGGCCAGGGAGGTGCCCGTCACGTCGTCGCAGATGCCGACCGTGAAATGCGCCCGTGCCGCGGGCTCCGAAAGCCGCTCGAAGACGGCCCGCACCATGCCTGGCGTGAATTCCTTTGAGCCGAGGCCGTAGCGGCCGCCGTGGACCCGCGTCCGCGCGGCGCGCGACGGATCGCCCTCGGCAAGCGCGCCCATGACGTTCAAGTACAGCGGCTCGCCCAGCGAGCCGGGCTCTTTCGTGCGGTCCAGGGCGGCGACGGCCTTGACCGTGGCCGGCAGCGCATCCAGGAACGACTTGACGCAGAACGGAAGGAAGAGACGCACGGCGACGACCCCCACCTTCTCGCCCCGGGCGACCAGCCAGTCGACGGTCTCGACAATCGTCTCGGCTGCGCTGCCCATTGCGACGATCACCCGCTCGGCTTCGGGATGCCCGTGGTAGTCAAAGATGCGGTAGACGCGGCCGGTCGCGGCGGCCAGCAGGTCCATCGTGGTTTGCACGGTCTCCGGCAGGGTTTCGTAGAACCGGTTGACCGCCTCGCGGCCCTGGAAATAGACGTCCGGATTCTGCGCCGTTCCCCGCAGGCTGGGGCGGTCGGGCGTCATCGCGCGGGCCCGGAAATCCGCGATGTCCCCCTCGTCCAGGACGGAGCGCAGGATCCTGTCGGAGAGCAGCGCAATCTTCGACACCTCGTGCGACGTGCGGAAGCCGTCGAAAAAGTGGATGAACGGCACGCGCGATCGGTAGCTCGCAGCATGCGCGACCAGCGCGAGGTCGTGGGCCTCCTGCGGGGAGTTGCTGCAGAGCAGCGCGCAGCCGGTCGCCCGGCAAGCCATGACGTCCTGGTGGTCGCCGAAGATCGACAGGCCCTGCGCCGCAAGCGCGCGCGCGCTCACGTGCACCGCGAGCGGCAGCAGCTCTCCCGCGATCTTGTAGAGATTCGGGATCATCAGCAGCAGCCCCTGGGAAGCCGTGAAGGTCGTGGTCAAGGCGCCGCCCAGCAGCCCGCCGTGCACCGCGCCGGCCGCGCCACCCTCCGACTGCATCTCGACGATACGCGGGACCTGGCCCCACAGATTCGTCCGGCCCGCGGCGGCCCACTCGTCGCACGATTCCGCCATGGTCGAAGAGGGCGTTATCGGGTAGATGGCGATCAGCTCATTTAGCCGGTAGGCGACCGAGGCCACGGCCTCGTTTCCATCGCACGTTACATACTCGAAAGTGGAGGGTGAATCGGCCATGCGCAGCATGATGCCATGGGCGCCGGGTCCCCTCTACGCAGTTATTGCCAATTCCAGCACAAATATTGCGCTGGGCCTGAAAATGGCTGCGCAAGTATCGCACAGAAATGGGCAATCCATGCGTTGTCCGCGGAGCGCCAAGATGATACCTTTGGTCGCCATGAAGACAATCCTTGCCCCGATCGATCTTTCCGAGGCTGCGGCGGGGGTGATTTCCGAGGCCGGCGCCCTGGCGGGGGAAATTGGGGGCCGGGTGCTCCTTCTGCATGTCGTGCCGCCGGCAGTCATCAATGAATACGCCCCCGAGGCCGAACGGCTGGCCGAGAAGGAGGGGAAGGAGGCCGAGCGGGGCATGGGGCAATGGCAGCAGCGCCTGAAGCGCGCAGGCGTCGTCGCCGACGCCGCCGTCAAGCACGGGCCCCCCGTGGCGACGATTCTCGCGGAAGCGGCCCGGTCGAAGGCCGACTACATCGTCATGGGCTCCCACGGCCACGGGTCCCTCTACCAGCTTTTCGTCGGCGGAACGGCCGGCGGCGTGATCCAGAAGGCTCCCTGTCCCGTCGTGGTCGTGCCCAGCCAGAAGACGGAGGCCCGCCCGTCAGTTTCCCAAAGCAAAACCGCATGAAACCAAGATTCAACGGCCTTGTCGCAACCGCGCTCTTTCTCGCCGCAATCCCGGCGGCGCACGCCCATCCCGGCCTCGAGCCGGCCTCCGGCTTCACCGGCGGCCTCGCCCACCCGTTCAGCGGATGGGATCACATCCTCGCCATGTTGGCGGTTGGTTTCTGGGCGGCGCAGATGCGCGCCCCGCGGCTCCTGCCCGCGGCGTTCCTCCTCGCCATGGCCCTCGGGGCGGTGGCCGGCCATTGGACCGGACCCGTGCCGGGCGTGGAGCAGGCGATTGCGGCGTCGGTCCTGCTGCTGGGGCTCATGATCGCCCGGCGGGCGCGCATGCCGGCGGCGGCCGCCGCCGCCTGTGTGGGCGCCTTCGCCGTCCTGCACGGCGCGGCGCACGGGGCCGAGATGCCGGCCTCGGCCGGGGCCATGGCCTACGGCAGCGGCTTTGTCGCGGCCACGGCGATCCTGCTCGCGGCCGGAGTCGCATCGGAAAGGCTTGCCGCCCGGCTGCCGGCGCCCGCATCAAGGGCCCCGGGCTGGGCTTTCGCCGCCGCGGGATTCGTCCTGCTGGCCATGGCGGCCGCAATCAGGCCCTAGCGCCGGGGCCTCATCGCCGTGCACGAAGTCGGAATCATGGAAACCGCGATCGAGGCGGTCGTTGCCCAGGCTCGCGAGCACGACGCAACCCAGATCCACCGCATCGTGCTGCGGATCGGAGCGCTCTCGGGCGTTGATCCGGACGCGCTCCGGCTCGCCTTTGACGCCACGGTGAGGGGCACGCCCGCGGCAGGGGCCGAACTCGAGCTCGAGACGGTGCCGGCCCGCGGCCGCTGCGTCGACTGCGACCTGGAATTCGGGGTCGAGTCGGACTACATCTTCACCTGCCCCCGATGCGGCCGGATATCGGGCGAGCTGGTGCAGGGCCGCGAGATGGAGCTGGCCCGGATCGAGTTGTCCTGATCCGCACCATGGACGAGCCCCTCCAGGCGCCCGCGATGAAGGCCACCCGCACGGTGGAGGTGCGGCAATCCCTGCTCGACGGCAACGACCGCCAGGCCGCCCTCAACCGCCGCCGTTTCCAGGAGCTGGGGCTGGCCGCCCTCAATCTCGTCTCCTCCCCCGGCGCGGGCAAGACCACGCTGCTCGAGCGGACGCTGACGGAATTTGGCCGGACCACGCCCTGCGCGGCCGTGGTGGGCGACCTCGCGACGGATCGCGACGCCCAGCGCCTCGGCCGCTCCCGGGCGCCCGTGGCGCAGATCACGACCGGCTCGGCTTGCCACCTCGACGCGGGCATGGTGGCGCGCGCCGTCGACCGGCTCGACCTCGCGGGCGCACGCCTGCTCTTCATCGAGAACGTGGGCAATCTGGTCTGCCCCGCCTCCTTTGACCTGGGAGAGAGGCTGCGTGTCGTGCTCCTGTCCGCTGCCGAGGGAGAGGACAAGCCGCTAAAGTACCCTCCGATATTCAAGTCGGCCCACGTCGTGCTTCTGACCAAGGTCGACGTCGCCGGCGTGCTCGGCTTCGACCGGGCTGCCGCCGCCGAAAACGTCAGGCGCATCGCCCCGCAGGCCAGGGTGATCGAGCTGTCCGCCCGCAGCGGAGAGGGGATCGAACAGTGGTACGACCTGCTCGGCGCCCTTGTCCCGAAGGGATGATCCGATGGTCGCCCCCCTGCCCTCTTCGCCCGCGTCATCGGACATGGTGCTGCGGGTGCGCGGCGTGGTGCAGGGCGTTGGCTTCCGGCCGTTCGTCCATCGGGTGGCGACCCGGCTGGGCCTGCGCGGCTGGGTGCGCAACGACTCCGAGGGTGTCCTGATACGCGCGGCGGGTCCCGCGCCGGCCGTGGAGGAGCTGGTGCGGGCGCTAAGCGAAGACGCGCCACCCGCCGCGCGCGTGCGCGAGCTGGAGGCGCGCCCGGCCGGGGAGGACGACCCGGGCCCGGCCGCCTCGTTCACAATCGCGCCGAGCGGGCCCGGACGGCTGCCCGTCGCCACCGCGATTCCCCCGGACCTGGCGCTTTGCCGCGACTGCCGGAGCGAACTGCTCGACCCGCACGACCGGCGCCACCGGTACCCGTTCATCAACTGCACGCAGTGCGGACCGCGTTACTCGATCCTCGAGCGCCTGCCCTACGACCGGCCGAACACGACCATGCGCGCGTTCCGGATGTGCCCGGCCTGCGCGGCAGAATATGCGGACGCCGGCCGCCGGCGGTTTCACGCGCAGCCCAACGCCTGCCCGGCCTGCGGGCCGCGCATCGCGCTGCGCGCGGCGTCCGGCGCCGAGCTCGAGGCGGAGGCGGCCCTGAGCGGGGCCGTGGGCGTCCTTTGCCGCGGCGGCGTCCTGGCGGTCAAGGGCATAGGCGGCTACCACCTGATGGTCGACGCCGCCAACGAGTCCGCGGTGGCCGAGTTGCGCCGGCGCAAGCGCCGGGACGAAAAGCCGTTCGCCGTCATGTTTCCCGGCCTGGCCGCCGTGCGCCTGGCCGCGGAGACCTCGGCCGAGTCGGAGGCCCTCCTGAATTCCCCCGCGGCCCCGGTCGTGCTTCTCAGGCGCCGGCCCGGGGCGGCGCTCGCCCCCGCACTGGCGCCCCGCAACCCATGGGTCGGCGCGCTCCTGGCCTACTCGCCGCTGCACGTCCTGCTCCTGGCGGCGTTTGGCCGGCCGGTGGTCGCCACGAGCGGCAACCTGGCCGAGGAGCCGCTGTGCACGGACGAAAACGAGGCCCACGCCAGGCTGGCCGGAATCGCCGACGCCTTTCTCGACCACAACCGGCCCATCGCCCACCCGGTGGACGACTCGGTCGTTCGGCTGTCCGCCGCCGGCCCGATCCGGCTGCGCCGGGCCCGGGGCTACGCGCCCTTTCCCCTGCGCCTTCCCCGCAGGATCGAGGGATGCTGGCTCTGCGTCGGAGCCCAGATGAAGAGCACGGTGGCGGTTGCGGCCCGGGATTACGTGGCGCTCAGCCCGCACATCGGCGACCTCGAGGCCGCCGCGACCCGGGAGGTTTTCCAGCGCACCGTGTCGATGCTCGGCGAGATCCACGGCTCGGACTTCACCGGGGTCGTCTGCGACCGCCATCCCGACTATGCCTCGACGCGGTACGCCCGGGCGACCGGCCTGCCCTGCGTCGCCGTGCAGCATCACCTCGCGCACGTCCTGGCCTGCCTCCTCGAGCATAGGCGCGAGGCCGACGGCATCCTGGGCGTGGCCTGGGACGGCACGGGCTTCGGGGAGGACGGCACGGTCTGGGGCGGCGAATTCCTGTTGTTGCGCAAAGGGGAGGCCCGGCGCTTCGCGCGCCTTCGCCCTTTCCGGCTGCCCGGGGGCGAAGCCGCCGTTCGCGACGGCCGCCGCTGCGCGCTCGGGCTCGCCCACGCGGCCGGGCACGCGGGCCTCGGGGCGCTCGGCCGGCGCCTGGGATTCTCCGATGCCGAGGCCGGCCTGCTTGGATCCATGCTGGCGCGCGGCATCAACTCGCCGGTGACAACGAGCGCGGGCCGACTTTTCGACGCGGTGGGCGCGCTCCTCGGCCTCGGCGACCACAACCGCTTCGAAGGCCAGATCCCCCTCGCTCTCGAGGCGGCAGCCTCCGGCCGCGCAGGCGCGGCCCCCGACCTGCCCCTGCCGCTGCGCCCCGTGCCCAGCGGCGGCGGGGCGGCGGCCGAGCTCGACTGGGAACCGCTGATCGCCGCGCTGGAGGCGGGCCTCCTTGGGGGGCGCGATCCGGCCGAGCTCGCCGCGTCGTTCCACGTCGCGCTCGCGAACGGCATCGCCGCCGCCGCCCGCGAGGCCGGCGCCGGCACTGTGGCCCTGAGCGGCGGCTGCTTTCAGAACGCGCTCCTTCTCGACCTCACCTCGGCCGCGCTCGGGGCCGAGGGCTTCGAGGTCCTGGTGCCGCGGGAACTGCCGCCAAATGACGGCGCGATCGCCGCGGGCCAGGCGCTCGGGGCCCTTTGGGGCCTCACGACCGTGCAACCAGGCTAACCCGCCATGTGCCTCGCCGTCCCAGGAAAGCTTCTGAGCATCCAAGGCGAAGACCCGCTGGAGCGCAGCGGGCGCGTCAGCTTTGGGGGCGTGATCAAGGAGGTCAGCCTCGCCTGCGCCCCCGAGGCGCGGCCGGGCGACTACGTGCTCGTGCACGTCGGCGTCGCGATCAGCGTCGTCGACGCCGACGAGGCCGAGGAGACATTCCGGTACCTCAGGGCCATGGGCGAGCTCGAGGGGCTCGAGCCCGAGCCGGCCGCACCCCCGGGCCCGCCATGAGGTTCGTGGACGAATACCGCGACGCCGGCCTGGTGAGGACGCTCGCCGACGCGATCGCCCGCACGGCGACGCGCCCTTGGACCGTGATGGAAATCTGCGGCGGCCAGACCCACGCCATTGTCAAGTTCGGACTGGACGAATTGCTGCCGCCCGGCGTCACCCTGGTGCACGGGCCCGGGTGCCCGGTCTGCGTGACCCCGGCCGAGATGATCGATCAGGCGATCGAGCTTTCGGCCCGTCCCGGCGTGACGCTCTGCTCCTTCGGCGACATGCTCCGCGTTCCGGGGTCGGGAATCGACCTGCTCACGGCCAAGGCCCGGGGGGGGGACGTGCGCATGGTCTATTCGCCCCTGGATGCGGTAAGGTTCGCGCGCGAGCATCCCGAGCGCCAGGTGGTCTTCTTCGCAGTCGGCTTTGAGACGACGGCGCCCGCAAACGCGATGGCGGTCCTGCGCGCCCACCGCGAGGGCCTGTCCAACTTTTCAATGGTGGTCTCCCACGTGCTTGTGCCGCCCGCGATGCGCGCGCTCCTCGGGGCGCCGGACAACCTGGTGCAGGGTTTCCTCGCGGCCGGCCATGTGTGCGCGGTGATGGGCACGGCCGAGTACGGGCCGATCGCGCGGGAATACAAGGCGCCCATCGTGGTGACGGGATTCGAGCCGGTGGACATCCTCGAGGGCCTGCACCGCTGCCTGCGCCAGCTGGAGTCCGGGCGCGCCGAGGTCGAGAACGCCTACGCTCGCGTGGTGCGGTCCGGGGGCAACCCGGCGGCCCGCGCGATCGTGGACGAGGTGTTCGAGGTGGTCGACCGCAACTGGCGGGGGCTCGGCTCCATACCGGGTAGCGGCTGGAGCCTAAGGGAAAAGTACTCCGCGTACGATGCGCCGCACAAGTTCAGCCTCGGGGTCCCGGCGCCGGCGCCCGCCGGCGAATGCATCAGCGGCGAGATCCTTCGGGGATTGAAGAAGCCGTTCGATTGCCCGGCTTTCGGCACGCGGTGCACCCCGGAGCACCCGATCGGCGCTCCGATGGTCTCAAGCGAGGGCGCCTGCGCCGCCTATTTCCGCTATCGCCTCCGGGCGCGGGCGGATTCCGTGGCCTGACACGCGATCAGGCCTTCGGCGCCGCGGACGGCGGGGAGGCCGCGTCCGTCTTGCAGCCGCATGCGAGCGTCCCCAGCCAGACGCTGAGTCCGCCCGCGACCAACAGCGCGACGACGCTTGGCAACAGCCCGAAGGCATGCTCGCCGATCTGCACCTTCCAGCCGAACACCAGCCGAGCCGCATGCGCCAGCGCCACGAGCATGAACAGCACGCTTGCGACCTTGAGGCCTATGATTTGCGACTTCATCCTTTTATCCTCTTTTCTTGGGGGTTTCTTTGCACCAACCCTAACAAATCCTCGGCAGCTGCTCGCCGCTCAGGCGGTGCAGGATCCGCTCTGAGCCAATCACGCTGCGCATCGAGACCTCTCCTGCGGACGACGAGCGCACCCGGCCGATGACCCTCGGCGGCCCGCCCGGTGCCGTGCGGGCAAGCACCCCGAGGGCCATGGGCGCATCCGCCTCGGGAACGAAGCAGACAAAGCGCCCTTCGTTCGCGACATAAAGCGGCTCCAGCCCGAGAATCTCGCACGCCCCGCGCACCGCCTCGCTGACCGGCACGGCCCGCTCCTCGATCGCGATCACGGCCCCTCGCGCCTCGGCCAGCTCGATTAGGGCCGTCGCGAGGCCCCCCCGCGTGAGGTCGCGCAGGCAATGCACGTCCAGCCCAGCCTCCAGGAGCGCCGCGACCGGCGACGCCAGCGGCGCGCAGTCGCTCTCGATCGGGCCTTCGAAGGCGAGGCCCTCGCGGACCGCCATGATGGCCATGCCATGGCGTCCGACATCCCCGCTGAGGATGACGGCGTCGCCCACCCTTATCTGCGCGGGCCCGATGGCGAGGCCACGCTCGATCAGGCCGACGCCCGCAGTCGTCACGTACAGCCCGTCGCCCTTGCCGCGCTCGACGACCTTGGTGTCCCCGGTGACAATCGCGACCCCCGCTGCCGCGGCCGCCGCGCTCATGGACGCCGCCACCCGGCGGAGGGTGTCGATCGGCAGGCCCTCCTCGAGGATAAATCCGGCGCTCAGCCATAGCGGCCGGGCGCCGCACATGGCGAGGTCGTTGACGGTGCCGTTTACGGCGACCCTGCCGATGTCGCCCCCCGGAAAGAAAAGCGGGCTCACCACGTGCGCGTCGGTGGTGAAGGCAAGCCGGGCGCCGCCGGCCTCCAGGACGGCGCCATCCTGCCGGCATTCCAGGGCGGGATTGGCGAACGCCGGCCGGAAGATCCCGTCGATCAGCTCCTCGGTAAGCTGTCCGCCCCCGCCGTGGCCGATGGTGATTTCGGACCTTTCAAAGATGGGCACGGGACACTGGGGCACGCCGTTCAATGGGAGGAATCGCGGCATCAGGAATCGATCCGCGGCGCCGAACTCATACCCGGGGCCCGCGCAAAAGTCGAGGGGGAGTCCAGCGTTCGCGGGCGAGGAGCACCGGGACCCGGCCCCCACCCGGTCCCGGCGGCTTCGAGCCAAACCCAGGGGACCTGTCCGACCCTTCCCGCGTCAGGCCAGTCGGTCCATCTGCGCGAGGGCGCCGGCGATCCGGCCGGCGACCCTGGCATTGTTGACAAGGAGCGAGACATTGGCCCGCAGCGAGATTCCCCGTGACAACTCGGAAACGCGCTTCAGGAGGAAGGGGGTCAGCGCCTTGCCGCCTATCCCCTGCGCGGCCGCATCGCCGGTCGCCGTCTTAATCGCAGCCTCCGCCTGGTCGAACGGCAGCTCGTCGGCCTCGGGAACCGGGACCGCGATCAGGATCCCCTGGCGCAGCCCGAGCCTGCCCGCGGCATGCACGACCCTCGCCGCCTCCTCGGGGCTCTCCACCCGCGCGTCGATCGGCAGCCCGCTTTCCCTGGAATAGAACGCGGGCAGGGTGCCCGTCTGAAGGCCGAGAACCGGCACGCCCTGGGTTTCGAGCACCTCCAGGGTAAGCTGAAGGTCGAGTATGGACTTGGGCCCCGAGCAGACCACGGCGACGGGCGTCCTGCCGAGCTCGATCAGGTCCGCCGAAATATCGAAGGGCTGGCCGCGATGCACGCCCCCGATGCCTCCGGTCGAAAGGACCCTGATCCCCGCCCGGTGCGCGGCGATCATCGTGCCGGCGACCGTCGTGGCGCCGTAGCCGCCGCCCGCCACGACAATCGGCAGATCCCTCCGGCTGCACTTGCGCACGGAGCGGAACGGCACGGAAGCCAGCCTGTCGATCTCCTGCGGGCTCAATCCGACCCGGATCCGGCCGTCGATCACCGCAATCGTGGCGGGCACGGCACCCTCCTCGCGGACCGCCGATTCCATCGCGATCGCCGCCTCGCGGTTGGCCGGAAAGGGCAGCCCGTGCGTGATCACGGTCGACTCCAAGGCGACCACGGGCTTGCCGCGCCTGAGCGCCGAGGCGACACCTCGATCCACCAGGAAGATGTCTTCGCCTTTCTTCACGCCCGAATGATGAGCCGTCAGCCAACCGCTGCAAGGCGCCGATCGCGCTCCAGGCGGTCGACCGCGGTCGGCATGAGCGCGCCCCACGTCTCGACGCAGAACGAGGCCGCCACAGCCCCCCGCGCGGCCGCGGCCCGCAACGAATCGCCCTGGACGATGCCGGCGAGGAGCGCACCGCAGTAGGTGTTCCCGGCCCCGGTGGGATCCACAATCCCGGCCAGAGGGGCGGCCCCCACGCGGACGGGACCGCCGGTCGTCTCGTCCGCGACCATCGATCCGTCCGCGCCCATCCGCAGCGCAACGGCGGCCGCCCCGTCGCCCGTCATCGCGTCCACGAGCTCCTCCGGCGAAAGCCGTCCGTAGATCGCCTGCGCCTCGATCAGGTTGGGAGAAACGAGATCGACCGAGCATTCCCGCAGGACCGATCGAAAGTCGCCCCGCGACGCGGAGACCATCACCTGCTGCAGGGGCTCCCAAAGGACAAACCCCCCGATTTCCGCGCGCCACCGCCGCACCCCGTCGAAGCCCTGCAGGAGGTAGAACGCCGCGCGGCGGTCATAGCCGCACGGAAGGTCCGCGGGCGAAAGGCCCCGGATGAATGGCTCGGTTTGCTCAACCCGGTAAAGCTCCCGGCGCCTGCCATCCTCCTCAAAGATCTGCCATGCCCGCATATGCTCCACGTCCAGCCGTTTCAGTCCGCGCGTGTCGAGGTGCTGCTCCAAGAGCCTCCGGCAGCCTTCGGGAAACCCCCGGCCGACCGGAGCCATGATTCCGGGCCGCTCGCCCCAGACAGCGGCTCCCATCATCGCATGGACCGCTGCCCCGCCGAGGGAGGCCATGTGCGTCTCCCCGCCCGGCAGGACGATGTCGTCTATGAACACGCCGCCCACGCCGATCATTCTCGGGGAGCCGCCCGAGAGTGCGGCCGGCGTCCGGTTCATTGTGCCCATTCGGCGGACGCTAGCGTCCCGGCGGCCCGATCTCAATTGGGAAGACGCCGGTGGCGCCTGGCGGGTACGGCCGCAGTCATGCGGGAATTGTGCCCGCTCCGCCGCCCCCGCTCACGCCGCGGCCGGCGCCGCCAGGCGGCCTCAGCGGGCGGTCCGGGAGGCAAGGGCCGCGCGACCCGCTATGACACACACCGGTTTGACGGTGACGGCGCGCGGTATCTACTCGCAGGCGTCCAAGCCATGATGATCGAAATCCAGGGCCTTGTCATCCTGCTGCTGAATTTGAGGCGGATGCCCGATGCCCCGCCCTCTGAGTTCAGCCCCTTCTCGTCGCACCAGAGCCGCCATCACCGCTTCACGGAGATTGAGGTCGCCGTGATGCGCCGCGAGCTCAGGCGCATGTCCCCGGCAGGCTACTTTTCGGTCTATCCCGAGGAGCAGCCGGGTTGCCGTCCGGAGCCCGAGTGACCGGCGCCATTGCCGAAAGCGGCCCTCCGGGCGGCTTCATTGCCAAGCCACGCGGCGCACCTCGCGCGGTGACATGCCCTGGTTGCGCTTCACCAGGCGCGAGAAGTGGAACGGGTTCTTGCACCCGCAGCGCGCGCTGACCTCCGCCACCGTCAGTCCCGTGTCGCGCAGCATTGCGACGCCGCGCTCGACCCGGGTCAGCCAGAGATAGCGCGCCGGACTCGTGCCGAGGTATCTCCGGAACCGCTGGTTGAGCCCGCTTTCCGAGCACAGCGCCGCCTGCCGGGCGCGCGCCAGGCAATCCTCGTCCCCAAAGTGCTCCTCGATGCAGGCCATGGCGCGGGAGAGCCCCTCGTCCCGCTGCGCCCGGTGCGGCCAGAGCGAGGTCTGGTGCAGGAACTCCGCAAACAGGGCCAGACCGAGGTGCTCCACCACGCGCCCGGCGGCCAGGCTGGTCACGCGGCGGCATCCCTGCGCCGCCGCGAAGAGGCGGTGCATCAACTCCGAGCATGGCGCCATCCGCGGCGCCCGCGCCAGCCGCCACCTCAGCTCGACCGGCATGAAGCGGGGCCGGATCGAGCACCAGACGTGCTCGGTGCCCTGTTCGGCAGAAAAGACGAAATGCTCCCTGTGGCCGGGCAGGAAGAGCACCGCATGCTCCGCAGGGAGGATCAGCGTCTCGTCGTCCACGGTCACACGCGCCCCGCCCGCCTGCAGGACCACGAGCTGGTAGTCGCGCTGGCGCCGGGGCCCGCAATAGCCGCCCGGGATATATTTGACGCGCCCAAAGTCGACCCGCGAGGTCTGCACGAGCCGGTTTGCCCAGGCGATCTCCATTCCATGGTAGTTGCGCATGGCCTCCGGCTTGCCCGACGGGCCGGCGCTGTCAAACACGACTTGTCGCCCGGGATATGTATTTCGTCCGCCGGGGCATGGCCACCGGCCCCCGGGTTTGCTATGAATAGGTCATGACTGGACGACAGCGTCTCGCGGCCTCCCTGGCCCATTCAACCCCCGACCGAGTTGCCGTCGACTTCGGCGCCTCGTTTGTGACCGGCATCCATGTCTCCGCCGTGACCCGCATCCGCCGCCACCTGCTCGGCGATAAAGGCTTTAGGGTGAGGGTCAACGAGCCCTATCAGATGCTCGGCGAGGTCGACGACGAACTGCGGGCGGCCCTGCCGATCGACGTCATCGGGGTGCTGGGGCGCAGGTCCATCTTCGGCACGGAGTCGCGCGACTGGAAGCCGTTCACCCTCTTCGACGGCACCGAATGCCTGGTGCCCGGGATGTTCAATGTCACCCGCGCCCCCGAAGGCGGCTGGCATATCTATCCCGAGGGGGACACGTCCGTCGTGCCGAGCGGCCACATGCCCGACGGCGGCTATTTCTTTGACTCGATCATCCGCCAGCCGCCCATCGACGAAGACCGGCTCGACCCCGCGGACAACCTTGAGGAGTTTGCGCTCCTGAACGAGTCCGACCTCGGCTTCTATCGCGCGCAAAAACGCTGGTTCGAGGAACGCGGCGACCTCGGCGCCCTCCTGGTGATCCCCGGCGCCGCGTTCGGGGACATCGCGCTGGTGCCCGCGCCGTCCCTCAAGAACCCAAGGGGAATCCGCGACATCGAGGAGTGGTATGTCTCCACCGTCGCGCGCCGGGACTATATCCTGGAGGTCTTCGAGCGGCAATGCGCGCTCGCGGAGCGCAACCTGCGCACGCTGATCGACCTGTTCGGCGACACGGTGCAGGTCGCCCTGCTCACGGGCACGGACTTCGGCACCCAGCGCGGGCCGTTCATCTCGCGCGAAGCCTACCGCACCCTCTACCAGCCCTTCCACCGCAGGCTCAACGACCTGATCCACCGCCACTCGTCCTGGAAGACGTTCATCCACTCCTGCGGCGACGTCTATCCCCTGATCCAGGACTTCATCGCCTCCGGCTTCGACATCCTCAACCCCGTGCAGTGCTCCGCCGCCGAGATGGATCCGGCCCGCCTGAAGCAGGAATTCGGGCGCGACATCGTCTTCTGGGGCGGCGGGATCGACACCCAGCACACGCTGCCCTTCGGCACACCCGACGAGGTCTATCGGCAGTGCCGGGAGCGGATCGACACCTTCGCCCCCGACGGAGGATTCGTCTTCAACGCCATCCACAACGTCCAGGGACCCACTCCGATGGACAACATGCTCGCCATGTTCCGGGCCATCCGCGACAGCGCCGGCCGCTGAGACGCGCCGTCCATGCCCGAGCCCCCCCATTCTCCCCTGCCGCCCCCGGTCAACCTGCGCTACCTGGTGCCGATCTGCCTGGTCGCGACGCTCGGGGGCCTGCTCTTCGGCTACGACACCGGCGTCATCTCGGGCGCGATAGAGCCGTTGACCGCCCGCTTCGGCCTGGGCGACTTCATGAAGGGCTGGGCGTCGGGCTGCGTGCTCATCGGGTGCGCGGCGGGCGTGCTGCTCGTCGGCCCCCTCTCGGACCGATTCGGGCGCAAGCCCGCCCTGTTCCTCTCCGCAGTCATGTTCTTCGCCTCAGCCATCGGCACCGCGCTCCCGCAGGTGATCGGCGTCTTCATCGCCTTCCGCTTTCTCGGCGGCGTGGCCATCGGCATCGCCTCGATCTCCACGCCGATGTACATCGCCGAGATCACCCCGGCGCATGTCCGCGGACGGATGGTCGCCGTCAACCAGATCGCCATCGTCGGGGGGATCGCGGCGACCTCGTTCGTCAATTACTTCATCTCCCGGGGCGGTGACCAGGCGTGGCTCATCTCCACCGGCTGGCGCTGGATGTTCGCGACCGGTGTCGTGCCCTCCGTGCTGTTCGGCCTCCTGCTCCTGCAGATACCCGAGAGCCCGCGCTGGCTGATCGAGATGAAGCTCGAGGGACGGGCGAAGACCATCCTAGGGAAAGTTGCGGGCGAGAAGTTCGCCGAAGACGAGCTAGCGAGCATCAGGGACGCGATTTCCCGGGAACAGGGGACCTGGGGGGCGCTCCTCTCCCGCCAGCTGCGCCGGCCGCTGCTCCTAGGCATCGCTCTGGCCGTCCTCCAGCAGGTTACCGGGATCAATGTCTTCATGTATTTTGGCGCCACCATATTCAGGACCATGAGCGCCTCCACGGGAGTGGACGCGGGACTGCTGCAGCAGGTCATCATCAACGGCGCGGGCGTCCTCTTCACGCTGGTTGCCATCGCAACCGTGGACAAATGGGGCCGGCGCCCGCTCATGTTCCTCGGCGCCGCCGGCATGGGTGTAAGCCTGGTGGCCATGGGCGCGATGGCCCAGCGCATGACCGACCCGAGCGCGACAAGCGGCTGGATGCTGCTCTTCATCGTTCTTTACATCGCCGCCTTCGGGCTCTCGGTCGGGCCCGTGACCTGGGTGATCCTGGCGGAGATCTTCCCCACCTCCGTGCGCGGCCGCGCGCTGGGGCTGGCGACCTTCTTCCTCTGGACAGCCGACTACGCCGTGACGCAGACCTTCCCGTTGATGGATGCGAGGGACTCGTGGTTCGTGCGCCAGCTCAACCATGCGTTTCCATTCTACGTCTACGCGGCGTTTTGCGCCGTGCTGGTGCTGGTGGTCGGGCGGTTCGTTCCTGAAACCAAGGGCCGCACGCTCGAGCAAATCGAACAGGGATGGGCCCCATGAGCGGCCTCCCTATGCCAGAGCCGCGGCCAAATCCGCAGCCCGGCCTCGCCCTGATCGCCTGCCGCGTGCTCGAGTCGGAAATTGCGGCCCTGACGCAGGGCGCCACGCACATCGTGCGGCGGGAGTTTCTTGAAATCGGCCTGCACGATCGGCCGACCGGGCTGCGCTCGCTGCTCGCGGGCGCCATCGGCCGGGCGGAAGACGACCCTGCGGTGCACCAGGTCGTGCTTGTATACGGGCTCTGCGGCCTCGCGCTGATGGACCTCGCCCCGCGCCGCTGCCCGCTCGTGGTGGCCCGGGCGCACGACTGTATCACGCTCTTTCTCGGCAGCAAGGAGCGGTACGCCGCGCAGATGCGCGACGAGCCGGGAACCTACTGGTATTCGCCGGGATGGAACTGGGCCCGGCGGGTGCCCGGACCCGAGCGCGAGGCGAAGCTGCGCGCGGAGTATGCGCTGAAGTTCGACGCCGAGGAGGTCGAGGCCCTGCTGGAGATGGAACGCTCGGCCTTCGCGCAGCATACAACCGCTGGGTACACGGACCTCGGTCTGCCCGGCGACGACGAGGACCGGCGCTACGCCGAGCAATGCGCGAGGTCCCTCGGCTGGCGTTTCAAGGATCATGCCGGCGACGCCACGCTCATGCGCGACCTGCTGCACGGACCCTGGGACAGCGAGCGGTTCCTGGTCGTGCATCCCGGCGAGCGGATTGCGCACACCGCCGATGCCAATATCGTAAGGGCGGTGCCCGCGGGCGCCGCCTCTTCCCAGCCCATCCCATGAGCCACGACGCCGCCGCCACCGCATCTTTGAAGCCCGCCAAGCTGGACTACAGCCTCGTTGGCGTGAATGCGGCGCTCGCCGTCGAGAAGGGCCTCGCCGAGGCCGACTGGTACCAATGCCCCGTCCCGCGCGCCACGATGCGCAAGCTCCTGGAGCGCCGCAACGGCCCGGCCGTCCGCGACACGCTGATCTGGTTTGCCCTCATCTTCGCCTCCGGCTGGGCGACATGCGCCCTCTGGGGATCATGGTGGGCGATCCTTCCGTTCGGGGTCTACGCCGCCCTCTACGGCTCCTCCTCCGACTCGCGCTGGCATGAGTCCGGGCACGGCACGGCCTTCAGGACCGACTGGATGAACAACGCGCTCTACGAGATCGCGTCGTTCATGATCATGCGGGAGTCGACCGTGTGGCGCTGGAGCCACACCCGCCACCACAGCGACACCATCATCGTCGGCCGCGACCCCGAGATCGCGGTGCCCCGGCCGCCGGATCTGAAGAAGTTCATCATGGGCTTCTTTGGCCTTCCGGTGTACCCGAGGTACTTTAAGCACATCGTGATGCATTCCTTCGGCCGCATGGGCGCCGACGAGAAGACCTTCATCCCCGAAAGCGAATTCCCGAAGATCTACCGCAGGGCCCGCGTCTACGTCCTCGTTTACGCGTCCGTGGTCGGCCTCGCGATCTATACCCGAAGCATCCTGCCGCTCCTCTACGTGGGCCTCCCGAACCTCTTCGGCGCGTGGCTGGCGACAGTCTACGGGCTGACGCAGCACGCCGGCCTGGCCGAGAACGTCCTCGATCACCGCCTCAACTGCCGGACGGTGCACATGAATCTCGTCAACCGCTACCTGTATTGGAACATGAATTACCACACGGAGCACCACATGTTCCCCCTGGTCCCCTACCATGCGCTCCCCCGCCTGCACGAGCTGGTGAGGGACGACATGCCCGCCGCCTACCCGAGCACGCTTGCCGCCTGGCGCGAGATCATCCCCGCCGTTCTCAGGCAGGTCAAGGATCCCACCTACTGCGTCAAACGCCGGATCCCGCCGCCCAGGCCCCGGAAGGCCGATCCGGGTGCAACCTATTCGAGCGTCTCGAGCGCCGATGCGCAGGGCTGGGTCGAGGTCTGCGCCGCCGCCGACCTGGGCCCGGCGGATGTCATCCGCTTCGACCACGGCAAGAAGACCTACGCCCTCTACCGGGACGCCGAGCGCAGGCTCTATGCGACCGACGCCTTGTGCACGCACGGCAACACCCTCCTCACGGACGGCCTCGTCAAGGGAAAGATCATCGAGTGCCCGAAGCACAACGGCCGCTACAACCTCGCCGACGGATCGCCGGCGCGCGCCCCGGTCTGCCGCGGCCTTGCCACCTACCCTATCGAGGAGCGCGGCGGCCGCCTCCACCTTAACGTCCTCAAGCCCGGCGGAGCGGGCGCGCGCGCCCAGAGGACCTACCGCCTCAGGGTGGTGAGCAACGCCAACGTGGCCACCTTCATCAAGGAGCTCGTGCTCGAGCCCGCCAAACCGGCCGAGGACATCGCCTTCACCCCGGGTGACTACCTGCAGGTCGACATACCCTCGTACGGCCTCATCCGTTTCCGCGAGTTTGATATCCCGGAACCCTATGCGACCGTATGGAGGAATCAGCACGTGTTCGACCTCGTCGCCCGCAACCCGGAAACGGGCCGGCGCAACAACTACTCCATCGCAAGCAACCAGCGGCTCGAACGCTCCCTGCGCTTCAACGTGCGCATTGCGACCCCTCCCCCGGGACAGGACTGCCCGCCCGGCGTCGGCTCCGCCTACGTGTTCAACCTGAAGGCCGGCGACACCGTCACCGCGATCGGACCCTTCGGCGACTTCCATATAAAGCCCACGGGAAAGGAAATGGTCTACATCGGCGGCGGCGCCGGCATGGCCCCCTTGCGGGCGCACCTGTCCCACCTCCTTGAGACTGAAGGGACCGCCCGCAGGGTCAGCTTCTGGTACGGAGCGCGCTCGAGGCAGGAGATATTCTACGAGAGCTACTTCAAGCATCTCGAGGGGATTCATCAGAACTTCAGCTTTCACCTGGCCCTCTCCTCGCCGCTTGCCGAGGACGAATGGCGGGGCCACACCGGCCTCATCCACGAGGTTGTGCGGGAGCACCACCTGCTCGGGCACGCGAATCCAAAGGCCGCCGAGTATTACCTCTGCGGCCCGCCGGCGATGGTGAGGGCGTGCAACAAGATGCTCGCCGAGATTGGCGTCCCGGCCAGCCAGATCGCCTACGACGAGTTCTGAGCCGGACCGCGCCCGCTCCCACCGCCTGCAGACATGGCCGCTGCCCGCATCCTCCTCCACACGCCCGACGGGCAGTTCGATCTCTCCGTCGCGGGCGCCGAGGCCGCGCTGCCGCTTTCCGAACTGCTCGCGCGCCTCGATTTTCCCCTGAACATGCGCTGCGGCGGGCGCGGGCTGTGCGGAGGTTGCGAGGTCGGGCTGCGCGCGGGTTCGCTGCGGAGCGCCGCCGATGACGCCCGCGTCGGCGCCGACGCCACGGCGTGCGTCAAGTCATGCCAGATGCGCTTGGGCGGCGAGAGCATCGAGCTGGCGCTTCCAGCGCGTTCGCTGCTGCGCCACGAGCCGGCCGTGGTATCGGAGTTTCGCATCAACATTCCCTGGGCGCGCGACCCGCTGGTCCCTGAGGCGCGCTACGGCGCCGCCGTGGACATCGGCACGACCACGGTCTCCCTGCTGCTCTGCGACCTCGCAACCGGCGGGGTGATCGGGCAGGCCTCGGCATTCAACGCCCAGATACGCTTCGGGGAGGACGTGCTCACGCGGATCCAGCGGTGCACCACCGACCCGGAGGCGCTCGGTCAGCTGCAGCGCGCCGTCGCGAAGGAGACGATTGCCCCGCTGCTCGGCGATGCGTGCCGCCAGTCCGGCGTGGCCCCAAGCGACGTCGGCGCGATGAGCGTCGCCGCGAACACCACCATGCTCCACCTGCTGGCGGGCGTGGACCCGACGCCCATGGGCGTCCATCCGTTCCGGCCCGTCTTCCTGGAGCACCGCACCTATCAGCCGCGGGACCTCGGCCTCGAGTTTGGCGACGCCGCCGCGCAGGTGCACCTGCTGCCGGGACCCGCGGCCTACGTGGGGGCCGACCTTGCCGCCGGCATGGTCGCCACGGGCCTTCTCTACGATGACGGCCCGGCGCTGCTCATCGACGTGGGCACGAACGGCGAGATCATCGCGAAGGTGGGCGGCCGCCTTGTCGGCTGCGCCACCGCCGCCGGGCCCGCGTTCGAGGGCGCCGGCTTGACAAGCGGCACCCGCGCGGTCCGCGGCGCGATCGAGCGCGTGCGGCTGCGGACGGAACCTTTTGCGGCGGATCTCGGCATCATCGGTGCGACCGAGAGGCCGATCGGCATCTGCGGCTCGGCCTACGTGGACTTCCTCTGGGAGGCCCGGCGCAAGGGGATCCTGCAGGCCAACGGCCGCTTTGACGCGGCGTTCTGCTCGGGCGCGGGCGACGCGGTTCACGCCGACGCCCAGGGGCGCAAGCTGCGGCTACATGCCCACGGCGCCTCGGGGCCGGTCTGGGTGTCCGAATTGGATGTCGCCCGGCTCCTGCAGGCCAAGGCCGCCATTGCGGCAGGCGCTTCGACGCTGCTTCACCTGCTGGGCACCGAGGCGCGCGACGTGAAGCGCCTCTATCTCGCCGGCGGCTTCGGCTTCTACCTGTCGCTGGAGCACGCGATCGGCTGCGGCCTGCTCCCGGGTTTCACGGCCGATCAGATTCAGGTGGTCGGCAACACCTCGCTCGGCGGGGCCTACCTGGCCCTGAACGACCGCAGCCTTCTGGGGGAGATGAGCGCGGCGTGCCGCGCCATGGAGGCGATTGAACTCAACCTTCAGCCCGGATTCGAGGACGCCTACATCGACCAGCTGGTCCTTCCCTGAGATGCCCGCCCCCTCCACAAGGTGCTCCCCAACGCCTCCCGCCTCGACCCATGGGCCGGGCCGCAGCCGCGGCAGCCACCCGCCCCAGGCCCGGCGCCGGAAATGCCACCGCCGCCCTAGCCTACGGCCCGCCCTTCTGCTAGACTGCAGCCTCTTACCTCAACACCGACCCAATTATGACAACGTTTGAACTGCTTTCCGAAGCCGTCGCCGCCGGCAAGAGCAAGGACGCCAAGGCCCTCACGCAACGGGCCCTCGACGAGGGAGCCATGCCGATCGACCTCGTTGACAAGGCCCTGGTCCCCGCGATGGCCGCGGTGGGCGAGAAGTTCAAGAACAACGAGATATTCGTTCCGGAGATGCTCGTCGCGGCCCGCGCGATGAAGGAGGCGATGAGCCTGCTGGAGCCGCGGCTGGCCGCCGCGGGCATCACACCCAAGTACACGGCCCTGATCGGCACGGTGAAGGGCGACCTGCACGACATAGGCAAGAACCTGGTGGCTGTCATGTTGAAGGCGACCGGCTTCCGCGTCATCGACCTGGGAGCGAACGTACCTGCCGCCAAGTACGTGACCGCGATCAACGAGTTCCGGCCGCAGGTGGTCGGTCTTTCCGCGCTCCTGACGACGACAATGCCCGCCATGGTCGAGACGGTGCAGGCGATCCGCGCTGCCGGCGGCCCGCCGGTCAAGATCCTGGTGGGAGGGGCGCCGGTCAGCCAGGAGTTCGCCGACGAGATTGGGGCTGACGGATACGCCCCCGATGCGGCCTCGGCCGCCGACAAGGCCCGCGCGCTCGTGGGGTTCGCGTAAGGCCGGCACAGCCGGCCCCGGGGGCGCCAGACGCCGCTGGAGCCGGAGCCCCAGGTCCCGCCGCCATGAAATACCAAAGCCTTGCGATCACCAACGCGGACGACCTGCTCTTCGGCACCGCGCCCAAGCCCCTCGTGACCCGACAGGGGCTGCGCCTGGGCGGCGGACTGGTTTACCCGGAGCTCAATTTCACGCTGCCCCCTATGGAGGTCGCGGAGGCGACCATGCCCGCCGTCGTCCGCCACTACAAGGAGATCGTAAAGGACGCCCTGCGCCGCGCGGCCGAGCTCGAGGCTCCCGGCGTCATCATCGAGTTCGAGACTTTGCCGCCCATGACCGCCACGCCGGCCTTCGGCATCGAGATAGTGCGGGTGCTCCTTGCCGGCATGGAGGATGCCCGCCGCCAATTCGGCCTTCCGACGGCGCTGCGCATGACGCCCAACGACAACCGGGAGTTCGCCCGCCCGCCGGTCATGCGCTCGGGCATGCACTGGGAGCGGATGCTGGAGCTGTTCGAGGGCTCGGCCCGAGCCGGAGCGGAGCTGCTCAGCATCGAATCGGTGGGCGGCAAGGAGCTGCACGACGAGGCCCTGATGAACTGCGATCTCGGGCAGGTGATCTTCGCGCTGTGCGTGCTCGGCGTGCGCGACATGGAATTCCTGTGGAAGCACATCGCCGCCGTCGCGCGCCGCCATGGGGCCGTTTGCGCGGGCGACACCGCCTGCGGCTTCGGCAACACCGCGATGGTGCTTGCCGAGCAAAGGATGATCCCCCGGGTCTTTGCCGCCGTCGTGCGAGCCGTCACGACCGTGCGCACGCTCGTCGCCTACGAATACGGCGCCATAGGCCCCGGCAAGGATTGCGCGTACGAGAACCCCTACCTAAAGGCGATCACCGGCTGCCCGATGGCGATGGAAGGCAAGACATCCGCCTGCGCGCACTTCAGCCCCCTCGGCAACATTGCCGCCGCCTATGCGGACACGTGGTCCAACGAGTCCGTGCAGAATGTCCGCCTTCTTGCCGGCATGGCACCGACCTGCTACATGGAGCAGCTGATCTACGACTGCCGTCTGATGAACCGGGCCCTGGCCGAGGGGAAGACCGCCGCCCTCACGCTGCGCCGCTGGCTCGTCGATTCCGACGCGGGACTCGATCCCCAGGCATGGGTGCTAAGACCCGAAAGCGTCCTGGCGATCGCCCGCTCGATCGTGGCCGCGCCGGACCATTTTCACGCGGGCGTCGCCGCGGCGCGCTGCGCCCTCGACCTCCTGCGCGCAGGCCACGCCGCGGGCTCGCTCAAGATCGTCCCGCGAGAGCTCGGCTTCCTCGACTCGATGGCGGCCCAGCTTGACGAATTGCCGTCCGACGAGGCCGCATTCATCGCCCGGCAGATGTCCCTGGCCGACCCGGCCAAGTACCTGCCGGCGGAGTACGAACTCCAAGTGGCGTAAAGGGGTGAGGCGATGCACGCCGGACCTTCACTCCAGTGGCGCGAGACCCCTGCCCCGGAAACGCGGCCGCACTGCATCTTCGTGACCGGGCCCCGCGGGTCCGGCAAGACCCGCTGGCTGCAGCTGCAGATTCACGAGGCGGCGGAGAGAGAGCCCGGCGCCCGCTGCCCAGCCGTTCTCGCCGAGGAGGGGCGCACGCGCATGGAGGGATTTGCCCAGAGAACTCCGGGCGTTAGCGTGCGGCGGATCCTCCTGCCGTGCACCTGCTGTGCGGCCCTTGCCGACCTTCCCGGGGCGGTGCGCGCCCTCGTGGCGTCCGAGCGCCCGAACCGGATCTTTGTCGAGGTGCCGGCCGTGGCGGCCGCGGGCCTGCTGGCGGAGTTTGACCGGGAACTCGGCTGGCAGCGGGAACTCACCGTCTGCCTGGACCGATCATGGGACATGGCGCGGCGGGAGCACGCCCTGTCGCCGTTCCAGGCCGAGCTGCTTGAGCGCGCGGACCGAGTCGTGCCGAATCCAGCCGGAAGCGAGCCTCGCCCGGACCTGCGCGCCGCAGCCGGCCCACCCCTTTTTCCATGACCCCGCGCGAGCGTTATCTGGCGGTCCTTAGCGGCGGGCGGCCCGACGTGCTGCCCCGGCTGCCGATCCTGATGCAGTTTGCCGCCGAGCATATCGGCTCCCACTACGGCCTCTTCGCGTCGGATTACCGGGTGCTGGTCGAGGCCAATCTGCGCTGCGCCGAGGAATTCGGCATCGACCAGCTCAACACGATGTCCGATCCCTACCGGGAGACGGCGGGCTTCGGCGCGCCGATCGAGTTTCCCCGCGACGGGGTGCCCATCTGCCTCAGGCCGCCGCTTGAGGGGGATCCGGATGTCGCGAAGCTGCCGCGGCCCGACCCCCTGCAGGCGCCGCGCATGCGCGACCGCATCGAGGCCGTGCGCGCCTACAGGGCGCGCGCGGGCGACCGCTTCTCGATCATGGGCTGGGTGGAGGGGCCGGCGGCCGAGGCGGCCGATCTGCGCGGGGTGTCGAATTTCTTCATGGACCTGCTCGATGACCCGGCCTACGCAAACGCGCTGATGGCCCGCTGCGTTGAAACTGCGATAGACTTCGCCCGGCCGCAGGTCGCCGCCGGCGCCGACACGATCGGCATCGGCGACGCGGTTGCCAGCCAGGTTTCGGCAAAGGTCTACGAATCCCTCATCCTGCCGCACGAGCGGCGGCTCGTGGCGGCCCTGCACGGGATGAACGTCCACGTCCGGCTTCACATCTGCGGAAACATCAAGCACCTTCTGCATGGCATCTCGACGCTCGGCCTGGACATCATGGACATCGACCACATGGTCAGCCTCGCCGAGGCCCGCAGCGTGCTCGGCCCGAAGGTCGCGCTTGCTGGCAACGTCGACCCCGTCGGATGCGTCATGCGCGGATCGCTCGACTCGATCGCGGCCGCCGTTCGCCGCTGTCATGCTGAAGCCGGCGAGCCCTTCATGGTCAACGCGGGTTGCGAGATCCCCTCGTCGACGCCGGCGGCGAACCTGGCCGCCCTCTGCCGGCCCGTCGCGCCAAACTGAGCGGAGCCGCCGTCCGGAAAGCCCATTCATCATGAAAATCGACCCCAAGGACTTCCGCTTCAAGGGAGGAAAGGCGATCAAGCTCAGGAAATGGCCGACCGACATAAGGCCCGTCTACAGGTCGGAGAAGCAGTATAAGGAGCTCCTTGCCGCCGACGTCGGTGAACTGAGCACCCTGCAGCGCCTCCTCGATGCGTCCAGGGTCTACTCGGTGCTCCTTATCTTTCAGGGCATGGACGCCGCCGGAAAGGACGGCGCGATTAGCCATGTCCTTTCCGGCGTCAACCCGCAGGGCTGCGAGGTCCACAGTTTCAAACAGCCGAGCGCGGAGGAGCTGGAGCATGATTTTCTCTGGCGCACAACGTTTCGCCTGCCGACGCGCGGCCGGATTGGTGTCTTCAACCGCTCCTATTACGAGGAGGTGCTGATCGCCCGCGTGCATCCCGAGGTCCTGCGCGGTGAGCGGATTCCGGACGAGCTGGTCGGTAGGAAGACGCTTTGGAGGGGACGTTACCGTTCCATCGTCGACCTGGAGAAGCACCTCCACCGAAACGGCACCCGGGTCATCAAGATTTTCCTCCACCTGTCGAGGGAGGAGCAGCGAAGGCGCTTTCTGGAGCGCATCAATGAACCGGATAAGAATTGGAAATTCAGCCGGTCCGATGTCGCCGAGCGGAAATTCTGGAGCCAATACACGCGGGCATATGAGGAATGCCTGAGCGCAACCAGCACGAAGACCGCGCCGTGGTATGTGGTGCCCGCCGACGACAAGTGCAACGCGCGGCTCATCATTTCGCGGGTGGTCATCGAGGCGCTGCAAGGCCTCAAAATGAGCTATCCGGAGATGACCCGTGCGCGGCGGGCCGAACTGAGGGAGATCGGAAGGCAACTGGCCAATTAGCAATGATTTGGGAGATGCTTATAACGCCCAACCTCGGGCAGCTCATGGATAATCCATCAGCGACGCGGGCATGAGCCCCCACGACAACGGCCGGGAAGCCTCGGTGCTGCCCGTTCACATTCCGACCAACGGCGTGAGTCTTGCCGGAGACCTCTGCATTCCCGCTGAGGCTGGCGGCGTGGTGCTCTTTGCGCATGGCAGCGGCAGCAGCCGTCACAGCCCGCGCAACCGATTCGTCGCGCGGACGATCCAGGCTGCCGGCATCGCCACGCTTCTTTTCGACCTGCTCTCTCCGGCCGAGGACCGAGAAGACGCGATCGACGGCCACCTGCGATTCAACATCGGGTTGCTGGCCGCGCGACTAGTCAAAGCGGCGCGCTGGATCGGCGACCGGCCCGAGACGCGGCAACTGGGTATGGGGTTCTTTGGCGCGAGCACGGGCGGGGCAGCCGCGCTTGTGGCGGCGGCCGAGCTGGGACCGATGATAAAGGCGGTCGTTTCACGCGGGGGCCGGCCTGACCTCGCAGGGGATGCCCTGCCGCGCGTTGACTCGCCGACCCTGCTCCTCGTGGGCGAGCTCGACCAGGATGTGCTCCAGCTAAACCGCGATGCCTGCGCGCTCCTGCGCTGCCCAAGGCGCCTTGTGCTCGTCCCTCGAGCCACGCATCTTTTCGACGAGCCGGGCGCGCTGGAGGAGGTCGCGTCCCTCGCCACCGAGTGGTTCAAACAAAACCTGCGGCAGAGCTGACGCGAGCACGGCCGCGCCATACACCCCCGCCAGTCCGGCGGCGGGATCTCAGGCCGAACCGACCCGATCTATATTGATCGTCGGTCGGCAATGAATCAGCGTTGCGCATGGCTCGTTCCCGATACGAAGACGAAATCATTGTCTCGTGGGTCGAGCTTCACCGCGACGCGCGCTACCTATCGGAGCTGCTCCTCGCAAAGGGCTCATGGAAGGGCATCATCGCCATCACGCGCGGCGGCCTCGTGCCCGCGGCGCTGGTCGCGCGCGAGCTTGACATCCGGCTGGTCGACACGATCTGCGTCACAAGCTATGCATCCGCGGGAGCCGGGCAGGCGGAGCAGGTTCAGGCGGACGTCCGGATCCTGAAAAGCGTGGCGGGCGACGGCGAAGGTTACCTGCTGATCGACGACCTGGTCGATTCCGGAAGGACGGCGCAAGTGGTGCGCCAGCTGCTGCCGAAGGCCCATTTTGCCACGCTCTACGCCAAGCCCGCGGGCCGGCCGATCGTGGACACCTGCGTGAAGGAATTTAAGCAGAACAAGTGGATCTACTTCCCATGGGACATCGAATACAAGTTCGCCACGCCGATCAAGGACGGCGGCCGGACCGCCTCCGGTCCGGGCTGACGGCGCGCTATTTCAGGCCGGGATGATGCGCGCTCGGCGCCCTCCCCCCGGCTCAGACACCCGCCGCTGCAGGCGAATGATCCGACGCTCCGCTGTTCCAGAGCGCAATGACCGGCGACGCGGGGTTTCCGTGCTCGAAGCCAAGAACGCTCAACGAGGCCGTGTCCAACAGCAACAGCGCCGCATCCGTCAACGGCAGTCCGATCCAGCGGGCCCCGAGGACGCGCCCAAAGTGGCCGTGGGAGAAAAGCGCGACGTTTCCCTCAAGGGCCCGCAACCGGGCAATCAACCGATCGGCGCGCCCGGAGACCTGCGCTGGCGACTCGCCGCCGGGACACCCGTCCCGAAACAGGATCCAATCGGGCCTCGCCTTGAGAACGTCCGCCGATCGCTTCCCTTCGTAGTCGCCGTAGTCCCACTCCGCGAGGTCCGGTTCAATCTCGGCGGCTTCGCCCAATCCGGCCAGTTCGCACGTCCGCCGCGCCCGCAGCCGCGGACTCGTGAACACGTGGCTGAAACCGACTGGGCCCAGTCGCGCTGCGAGCCCGCGCGCGTTTTTCTCGCCCTGTTCGGTCAGCGGGATTTCGGTCCGCCCCGTGTGCCTGCCGTCCTTCGACCAAGTTGTCGCGCCATGGCGGACGAGGTAGACCTGCGGGAGCATGGGCGCAGCCTAGAGGGCGGCCGCGGGAACACTCCACTTCGAATTACGGGACTCGGGCACGCTTTCGCCGCCGCGGCGTTACGCCCGTGCCCCTTAGCTCCGCCACCCAGGCGAGGCGGCGACGATGGCGATCCGGGGCGCTCACCCGCGCGGCGTGGAATCCCCGAATTGGCGCCCCTAGCCGGCTCTCTCCACCTGTTCGGAATATTTCCCCTGGACCGCGAGCCCGTTGCACGCCGAGCGGTGGAGGAGCGCCGCCTGGGCGGCGGCGATGCCACCCGGGGAGCCCTTCCATGTCTTCATCGCCGCGTCCTGGAGAGCCCGCCCAAAGGAAAACGTCAGCTTCCAGGGCCCGTCGGCGGCCCTGCAGATCGCGTTCATTCGCTGCGTCGCGGCGACGTCGCTCTGCCCGCCCGAAAGGAACACGATTCCGGGAACGGCCGCGGGCACGTGGCGCGCAAAACATCGGAGCGTCGCCTCGGCCACCTGCGGAATTGCGGCCTGGTGCGGACAGTCCTTGCCCGAAAGCACCATGCCCGTCTTCAACAGCATCCCTTCGAGCACGACACGGTGCTCGAGAAGCGCGCGGAACACGCTCCCAAGCACGGCGCCCGCGACTTCCTCGCAGGCGGCGATGGTGTGGCCGCCGTCCATCAGGATCTCCGGCTCGACGATCGGCACCAATCCGGCCTCCTGGCTGAGCGCCGCGAAAAGCGACAGCGCGGCGGCGTTCGCCTCGATGCACGCGCCCGTCGGGATGCCTTCTCCGATTGTGATGACCGCGCGCCACTTGGTGAAGCGCGCCCCGAGCGTCACATACTCGGCAAGCCGCCCGCGGAGCCTGTCAAGGCCAAGGGTGAACTTCTCGTTGGCGAACGCGGGCAGCGCCGCCGTTCCCTCGTCGACCTTGATGCCCGGGACAATCCCCTGCGCCGCTAGGATCTCGGCCATGGGCGTCCCCGCGCCGGTCTTCTGGCGGATCGTCTCGTCGAAGAGAATCACGCCGCTGATGGTCTTGCCCAATCCGGGCGCAGTGAACAGCAGTTCGCGGTAGGCCCGGCGAGTCTCCTCGCTGGAGAGTATGCCCAGCTCCTTGAATCGCTTGCCAATCGTCGGAAGGCTCTCGTCCGCAGCCAGGATGCCTTTGCCCGGAGCCAGAATAGCCCCAATCGTCGAATCCAGTGTATTCGTGTTCATTGGTCGCACACAGCGTCCCTAATTCCCGCGCATCGTCAAATCGGCAGGAGCCGCGGGAACGCCGAGGCCGGTGTCCCGGCTCGTCCCCTGGCGGGGGTTTTCGCCGGCGCTCACGGGCCCCGAAGGAAGCGCACCTCGTCCTGCAGCCGCCCGACCTCGCGCCGCGCCCCGCGCGCGGGAGCCAGCGCGGGCCTGCGTTTCGCCGAAAAGACGAGGGTGCTCATGGCGTCTTCCTGGGTTTGAAGTTCGAGGCGCGGGCCAGCTTCTCCCACAGCGCGCGCTCCTCCGCGGACGCGACGGGAGGCACCTCGATCCGCACGACGGCATATAGATCGCCGCGGCTGCCGTCCTCCCGGGGCAGGCCGAGCCCGCGCAGGCGAAGCTTGCTTCCGGCAGGTGTCCCCGGCGGCACGCGAAGCGCCGTCGCCCCGTCGAGGGCGGGAACCCTCGCCTGGGCGCCGAGTACGGCTTCCCACGGTGCGAGGTTGAGTTCGAAATAGAGATCGGAGGCCTGCACGCTGAAGTCGGGATGCCGGGCAAGGCGCACCCTGAGGTAGAGATCGCCGGTCTGGCCGCCGCCCGACCCGGCCGCGCCCTGGCCGGCGAGACGGATGCGCTGGCCCTCGCGAACCCCGGGCGGGATGCGCACCCTGTACGTGTCGGTCCGTGCGGCGCCGTCGCCCCCGGTCCGCCGCAGCGTGACCTTGCGCTGCGAGCCGCGCAGCGCCTCCTCAAGGGTGACCAGGATGTCGGCTTCGACGTCGCGGCCCGGGTGCACAAAACCGCCATCGCGCTCGGCCGGCTCGCCGAACGACCCGAATCCGTCGCGGCTGCCGCCGAAGAAGGACTCGAAGAAGTCGCTGAAGCCGGTGCCCCCGAATTCGAATCCGGGCTCCCCCTGGGACCAGCTGGCGCGGCCGCGGCGGAACGCGCCCCGGCCGCCCTGGTCGCCGACCTCGTCCTGCCAGTCGGCGCCGAGCTCGTCGTAACGCCGGCGCTTGTCGGGATCGCCAAGCACCTCATAAGCCTCGTTGATCTCCTTGAACTTCGCCTCGCCGGCCGCCTTGTTCTTCGCCACGTCCGGGTGATGGACGCGCGCGAGCTTCCGGAACGCCTGCTTGATGTCCTCGGGCGTGGCCGTTCGCTCGACACCGAGCGTCTTGTAGTAGTCTTTGAATTGAACGGCCATGGGACGACGACTTCGCCACAAGTCTGACACCAAATTAACCGAAGCACAATATTGGCGCGCACCGCGCCCCGGGGCCGCTTGCAGTCGGGCGCGACCGGCTCCTCCTTCAGCCAGAGCCGGGTGCGCGGCCGGGCCGCGCCACCGGATTGCCCGGGCGGCCTAATTGACCGTTGGATTGTCGATGCGCTCCCAGTACCCGACTGCCAGATTCTTTTCCTCGCCGTACATGCGGTGCCAGTAGAACCGCGGCCTGATCGCGTCAAAGATCGGCTGGAACCGCGCGTTGCCCTCCACGTTGTCCCTCGGCAGCCAGAGGATGTACTTGACGTTGTTGTGGAGGAGCCACGGCAGCGGGTCGGGAAGCTTTCCCTCGTAAAACGCGGTGATCAGCCTCTGCCTCTCGGCGATCTCGGTGAACGCGCCGCGCCAGGTCGTCTCGTGCCACGGCCACCCGAGCAGGTCTTGCTTGCCGGCGAAGAGCGAGACGGCCGGCGATTCCGTGTTCGCCAGGACGAGCCCGCTTTCCAGCGTGATCCCGTCGGGACGGGTTCCCAGCTCGATGATCATGTCCCTGATGACGGGGTCCCGGTCGACCCACGCCGATCCCGCAAGCCTCCCGGCCGCATCCTTGGGCATTCTCGCGAAATCCACGGCGAGATCGACGCTGAAAATCAGCGACGGAAGAAGCAGGATCAGTGTTCCGTAGCGGCAAAGCCGGGATCTGGAGCCGAGGTTGCTGGCGCCAAGAGTGAGGATGACGCCCGCGTACACCCACGGCCACCACTTTAGCGTCGAGTTGAACCGGCTCCAGACTCCCCCGTAGACATCGTGGTTGTAGAAGAACTCCGTCCCGGCGAGCTCGAGGATCCAGACCACGGCGAAGAAGATGTTCAGCGAACGGCGCTCCGGGTTGAGCAGGCCGAGGCCTATGACTCCCGCCGCGGGCCAGAAGACCATGAGCCAGCCGAGCCATGGCGTGTGGTCCTCCGCCGCGGTCCAGCGGAACGCCACGTTGTTCCCGATCGCCTGCTGCGTGAACTCCACGAGGTAGGGATATTCCAGCACCGCGGCGGTGGCCGCGCCGGCCAGACCGGCCAGCCAGCAGCGCCGTTCGCCGCAGAGGACGCGGTAGGTGAACCATCCCCCGACCAGCAGGAACTGCAGCGGGAAGATCCACGCGTTCGAGATGAAGGCGATGGGAACCGTCGCGGCCAGCAGCGCATGATTCACGCTCCGCCGGGAGCCAGCAGCCCCAGCCGCCTGCGCGGCCATCAACGTGGTGGCGAGCGCCAGCAGCAGGAATCCGGCGAGAGGCGGATGGTAGTCGCCATTGGTCAGGATGTAGCTGAGCGGCTCCATGGGAAGATCGCGGGGCACGACGTCCGGCGTCGCCATCCACGAGGCCACGCGCTGGCCGAGCGGGTTGGCGAACTGGTGGACGATCGAGCCCCCGAGGAAGCGCACGGCGTCGATAGAATACGCGCGCGTCAGAAGCACGTGCGCAGCGACAGCCGTCCCGCTGCCGCCGACAAGAAGCGTAAGGATCCCGATCCACCGGCCAAGGGGCCACGCGCAGAGGCGGGCGACGCAGGCGCCGACCAAGAGGGTGATCAGTCCGGCAAGGGTGCAATAGGCCAGGTGGTAGCTGACGCCCGGGCCGATCCCAAGCACGCGTCCCATCAATGCCGCGCCATAGTGCTGGAGGCTGTAATAGCAGTTACCGCGGAAGGGCGGCAGCCAGAGGTCGGGCGGAGGCAGCCGCGTGCCCCTCATGTAGGCCTCGATCATCATGAGGTTTGGCATCTTCTCCCCGGTGTCGTCGATGTTCGGGAACGTGAACCGCCACGCCATGCAGTAGAAGAATCCCAGCCCGAACAGGATTTCCGCCTTCAGATTCTCGAGCAGCAACGGCCGGTTGCGCCAGATCAGCCAAATCGAGGCCGCCGTGACGAACGGCAGGAGCGGCGGGCGCGGGCCCCAGCCCGCGAAGTGTTCGAGGAAGAAACAGGTGAGGCAGGCCGCAAGCACTCCGGTCACACGGGCAACCGGGTAGTCGTCAACGTATCGCCGGGCGGCCAGTCCCGCGCCCAAAAGGTTAATCCAAAGCGCGGCGATGGCCAAACTTAGAAATACCAGCGGCATCCCCTCAAGAGTTGCCAGCCCCTCGGGCCCCATGCGAGCCCGGAATTGGGGCGCCCGGGGCGCGGATCCGCAGGGCCGTATCGAGGCGGGTCCTACGCGGTCGGCCCCTCGCCTTCGGGAGGCCGCGGCCCGAAAATGAGCCGAAGGGGCGGCCGCCGCAGGCCCCGGCGGCGCGCGGATTTGGTCAAAGACCTAAGCCATGGCCTGCTCCAGGGCTTAGGGGCAGGGAACGGCGAGGCCGATTCGGGGGCGGGGCACTGGGGGCGCCTCCGCCTCAGGCGCTGGCGTGGGGCAATCTCGGGAATCGCCGGCGGCGCCCGACGCCAAATACAAACTTTGCAAACCGGCCGGCGTGCCGATGGGCTGGCGGCCCAATGCCGACGATCCCGGAAGCCCCCATCCCCCGGAGGCGTTGGGCCATAGGCGTCCTTCTGGGCTCCGGCATCCTCGTGAGCTTCCTCGACAGGATTAACCTTTCGGTCGCGGCGCCCCAGCTGCAGAAGGTGTTCGATCTCGGGCCGGCGGACCTGGGTTTCCTGCTCAGCGCTTACGCCTGGACCTACACGGCCCTCCAGGTCCCCATGGGCCTTGTAGTCGATCGCCTGGGCGTGACCCGGATCGGGCGCTGGGGCTCCCTGCTTTGGACGATTGCCTCCGCCGTCACGGCGATCGCCGGCGGATACTGGGGGATCGTCGCCGCAAGGTTTCTCCTCGGCATCGCCGAGGCGCCCTCCTTCCCCGCCGTCTCCAAGGCGACGGGCCATTGGTTCCCCCGGAGCGAGAGGGCCAGGGCGACGGCGATTTTCGACGCCTCCGCGAAGTTCTCCAACGTGGTCGGCATACCGCTGATCGCGTTCGCTGTGGTGCGGTTCGGCTGGCGGTGGGGCTTCGCGATCACCTCGGCAATCAGTCTCGTGTACTTTGTGGCGTTCTGCCTCCTCTACAGGGATCCGAGCGGGGACCGCCGGCTGAGCCGGCGGGAGCGCGAGCACATCCTCTCGGGAGGGGCGGTTCCCGAGGGCGCCTCGGGCGCGGGCGCTCTCGGCATGATGGGCTATCTCCTCGGGCAGCCGAAGGTCTGGGGCCTGGCCATCGGGTTCGGGGCCTATGGGTATTCGTTCTATCTCTTTCTCACGTGGCTGCCCGCCTATCTGGTGAGCACGAGCGGCATGAGCATCCTCAGGTCGGCGACATACACCGCGACCCCCTGGGCGGTCGCGACGCTGACGGACCTGGCTGTCGGCGGATGGCTTATCGACGCCCTGATCGCCCGCGGGGCCGATGAGACCCGCGTGCGCAAGACCGTTCTCGTCACGGGAATGCTCTTCGGTCTCGCGGTCGTCGGCGCGACGATGACGGCCAGCCCAGCGTGGGCGATACTCTGGATATCGATCTCCCTAGGCGGCCTTGCCGCCGCCGCACCCGTGGGCTGGTCGCTTCCGTCGCTGGTCGCCCCGAAGGGGGGCGTCGGCGCGGTCGGCGGCATCATGAATTTCGCTGTCAACGCGATGGGAATCGCCGCGCCGATCGTGACGGGCCTAATCGTCAAGTTCACCCACTCCTTCACCGACGCGTTCCTGGCGGCGGCCGTGATCCTGGTCATCGGCATCCTCGCCTTCATCCTCCTGCTGGGCAGGATCGAGCCGATGCCGGGTCCCGCCGCGAAGTCAGCCGCCTGACGGGGTCATTTCACCAGGCCCGGCGGCAGGTCGTCGCGGGTGACAATCGCGGGGTCACTGTAGAACCCCTTGGGGTCCAAGTTGTTAGCAGGGCTCCATTTGTCGTTCCACGCCATGAAGAACACCGCCTTCGGGAAGTTTGCGGCGAGGCCCTCGCCGAATTTCGTGTAGTCGTACGTGCCGGGCGGCTTCGAGGGGCCGTGCGGGCCGAATTCCCCGAAGCCGGCCGGCTTGCCGGTCCTCAGCAGCGCCTCGAATCCGCTGATGTGGCCGGCGTCTATGTAGTCGGTGTAGGCGTCGAGCCCGACCAGGTCGGCATAGGCGCCCCCCGGATAGTAGTCGCCCGCGTTCGCGCCCATGTTTGGGCTGTAAATCCAGACGAGGTTGTGCAGGTGCTTGGCTTCCGTGAGATACGCGAACATTTGGCGCCAGAGGCCAATGAAGTCCGCAGGAGGCTTTGCCCCCCACCAGAACCAGCCCCCGTTCATCTCGTGGAACGGGCGCCAGAGCACGACGACTCCCGCGTCCTCGAGCCGCCTCAGACCCGCCGCTATCAGGTCGAGCTCGTGAACCCATGCAGTGTTCGCGGCCGACCCGGCCCTCAGCACCTCGGCGAGGTCGACACCCTTGTCCCTCAGGCCCCCGCCCCCGGGATTGGCCGGATTGGTGAGGTGGACGTTGACTTCGACGAGCCCCCCCTGCCTCCAGTATTCGATCGCGACCCGGTCCGCGGCCTCGAAATCGATGCTCTGCGTATGGAAATTCATATAGTCGACGCCCACGTAGGCCGGCCACTTGCCCGAGGCCCGGTGGATGGCCTCGGGGAGCTCGAGGGTCGCATTTGGCGCAAACTGCAGGAACTGGCCGGACAGCACCCTCCTGTCCTTGCTTTCGGAAAGGCTGACGATGTAGGCGAGGACGGCCTTCGTCCCGGCGCTCGCATCGGGATCGACCGTCTGGGCGGCGGCCCGTCCCGAGGCGAGGGACAGCGCAAGCATCGCGGGTGTCATCAGGGGACGGATTTTCATCGAAGGCGCACTTTCGACCGGGGTAATCTGTTTGGGCCCCGGCCGATTGAATCCCGCCCATCCGAAAATTAAAACAATTAACCGCCATGAAGAAGACCCTCATATATCCCGTGAACCACCCCGCCCCGCGCGGAGCCTACAGCCCGGGCCTGCTGGTGGAAGCCGGCGGCTCAAGCACTCTCTTCGTCACGGGCCAGCTGGCGGTGGACCGCGAGGGAAAGGTGGTCGCCCCATTCGATGCGGCCGCGCAGACGGAATTCGTCTTTGGGCTGATCCAATCCGTACTCGAGGCGGCGGGAATGGGTTTCGGCGACGTCGTCAAGGTCCAGACTTTCCTCACCCACATGCCCGACTTTGAGAAATTCTCGGCGGTCAGGAACCGCTTCTTCGCGGATTCGAGGCCAGTGAGCACGCTGCTCGAGGTGAAGGGGCTCGCCCGCGAAGGATGTTGCGTGGAGATCGAGGTCGTGGCGATAAGGTGAGCCCGTGACAGCGCCTGGCGCATCTTCCGCAACGACCCCGCCGCTCTGTGTGGCCGACGAGGACACGTTCTGGCCCTGGTTCTCCTCCCCGAGGATCGGCGCATGGCCCAATCGAGAGGGAACCCTGGTCATCCTCCCCCTCGCGGGAATGGCCGACTGGGGCCTGGGCCACCCGCTGGACGCCGAGGAGACGGTCCTCATGCACGTCCTGCGCGACGCGTGCCGGCTCGTGCCGCGGGACCGCAAGCCGCTTGTCGTTCCCCCGCTCCGGTTTGCCTTCGGCGCCGACCCTTGCTGCGCGTTTCCCGTCGACCAGCCGACGGCTCACGCGGCAATCGCCGAGATTGCCGCGTCCGTGGCCGCCTCCGGGTTTCGAAGGATGGCGATCCTCAACTCGAGCCCGTGGAGCGAGGAGCTTTGCAACGCCGCGGCGCGGGACCTGCGCGTCTCGCGCGGCCTGCACATGTTCCATGTTCACCTGAGCGCCCTCGGCCTGGACTTTCATCCCGTCCGCAGCCGCAGCCGCCGCAGGCTCCAGACACTCCTGACGGCGCTCTACGGCTGCGGGCCCGAGCCCGCCGGACCGCAGGCGCGCGAGATTCCCCCGGCCGCCTGGGGAGACGAGTCCGTCGTTGCGCTCTCCGGCGCGCCCGTGCCCGTTGAGGAGGCCCGCTCCGAGGGCGCCGCCGTCCTCGCGGCCGCCGCGAGCCGCCTCGCCAAGCTCATTTCGGACATCCACGACCAGGCCCCCCTGACCGCGAGGATTATCCCCGTATGAACTTCCCGGGATACCGCGACCGCTACCTTCCCGCGATGACCCTGCGCCGCATCGGCGCGCTGCCCGACAAGTCATGGGCGCCGGTCATCCTCGCCACGGGCGCGATCGAGCAGCACGGCCCGCACCTGCCGGTGGCCGTGGACGCGCTCATGGGCCAGGTGTGGCTTTCCCTCGCGCTCGCGCGCCTCCCGGCGGGGGCCTCGTGCTACGTCGCACCGCCTATCACGGTCGGCAAGAGCAACGAGCACACGGGTTTCCCCGGGACCCTGATGATTTCCAGGGAAACGCTCCGCTCGCAGATCCTGGCGGTGGCGCGGCAGGCGGCGGCGTGGGGATTCCGCTCGATCGCGGTCATCAACACGCACGGCGGAAACGTACCCGTGCTCGTTCCGACGCTGCGGGATGTCCGCGCCCTCTACGGGCTCCGGGCCGGAATCCTCCAGTCGACGCCCGTTTCCGACATTCCGGCGCAGGAGGCCGCGTTTGGGATCCATGCGGGCGAGGTGGAGACGTCCTGGGTCATCGCGGCGGCCTCGCGCCTCGCCGATATGTCAAAGGCCGTCTGCGAATTCCCGGCGCGCATCGACGACCCCGGGGAAGTCCGCCCGGTGGCCGCGCCGGCTCTCGTCGCCTGGGCGTCCCGCGACGTCTCCAAGTCGGGGGTCATGGGCGACGCCACCGCCGCAACGGCCGAGAAGGGCGAGCGCTGGCTCGAGCAGGGGGCGGCCAGCCTCGCGGCGGCGATCGGCGAGGTCTGCCGACTCGGCAGGGAACCGGCGCGGTAGCGGGTGGAGGCCCTTCAGAGCCGCAGGAAGACCCTGCGCTGGTAGAGGAAGCGAGCGACCGCGAAGCAAATGAGGATGCTGAAGAGCGCCTCGGTCACGCCGCTCAAGCCGGGCCGTAGCCCGTCGAGCCACGAGGTGACGTTGCCGCCCACGAACCTTCGGGCGAGCGACCCGAAGTCGACGACATTGCTCAGCAGGTAGACCGTGAGCGCGTTGGCGCCCACCCAGACAAGGGGCGCGGCCCAGGCCCGAATCCTCCACACGTCAATCACGAGGTAGAACGCGGCCATCGCGAGGCCGCTTATGCCCCCGGCGACAAGAACGAAGGACGACGTCCACAGCTTCTTGATCACGGGAAACTGGACTCCCCATGCGAGGCCAAGGACAAGCAGGACTGCGCCGGCGGCCGCCAGCATCGCCGCCCTGCGGGCCGGCGCCACCCGCGCATCGCGCAGCCAGAGCCCGGTGAGAACCCCCAAGAGGCACGAGGCGACGGCCGGAAAGGTGCTCAGGTACCCCTCGGGATCGTAGTCGCCGTCCCATTTTCTCCCGGGCAGGTACATCCGGTCGATCCAGTTGGCCAGGTTCTGCCCCATCTCGAAATGTCCGGCTCCAAAACCCGGGACGGGCACGAAGGTCAGCAGGGCCCAGTACCCGACGAGCAGCGCGGCGCATGCCGCCACCAGTCCGCGCGGCCTGACATAAAGAAAGAGGAGTCCCGCACCGAGGTAGCAGAGGCCGAAGCGCTGCAGCACCCCTAGCCAACGGATGTCAGAAAACGGATGGGATAACCCCCCGTAGTAGAAGATGCCGAGGAGAAAGAGCAGCGCGGCCCTGCGCAGGATCCGGCGCACGGCCGCCGGCCGCCCCGAGTTGTCCACCATCCGGGACAGCGAGTACGGAATGGCGACTCCCATGAGAAAGACGAACAGGGGGAACACCAAGTCGTAGAAGCGAAACCCGATCCACGGCGCATGGTCGAGTTGCCGGGCCAGGACGCGCGAGAACGGCCCCCCCTTGAAATGGCTAAGCGCGTCTCCCAGCGAGTCGGCGCCAGCGATCCAGATCATATCAAATCCGCGCAGCGCATCCAGGGACGCCAGCCGCTCGGAAGGCGGCACGCCGGCCGCCGCGCCGGAGGGGGCAGTTGTAGCCATTGGGGTTGTTCTCCATCGTAGACGCCGCCAACGCCGGTGAAAGGTTTATTTTCATGCGGCGTGCGTCTTGCTTGTCTATGGGCGCTCCGGCACCGTGTCCTATGGCCCTCCGCAAGGCATTGCCCGCATTGCTGCTCGTTGAGGCTTTGCTGCTCAACCCGGCGCCCGCCCAGACCTACCCGGCAGAAACGGCCCCCCTGCCCCAGCCGCCGCCCGCCCCCGCGCCGTACGCCGGCAATCCCGCCGCGCAGCCGGCTCCCCAGGAGGCTCTTCCCGCGCCCCGCCCCCCGAGCGCCATTGACCAGCTGGTCGGCCCCGTAGCGCTTTACCCGGATCCGCTCCTTGCTCTCATTTTGCCGGCCTCGACGGTGCCCGCGGACGTCGCTGCGGCCTCGGCGTACCTCGTTCAGTACGGCGACATGACCCGGATCGACAGCCAGCCCTGGGATCCCAGCGTTCGAGCGCTCGCCCATTATCCCGCCATCGTTTCGTGGATGGCGGAGAACATCGAATGGACCCGGGCCCTCGGCTCGGCCTTCCTCTCGTCGCCGGCCGAGGTCATGGAGTCGGTCCAGCGTCTGCGCGCGAAAGCCATGGCTGCGGGTTCCCTCGCGTCCACGCCCCGGCAGCAGGTTGTGCTTGAGGACGGCGCTATCGAGATCCTCCCCGCCGAGCGCGATTCGATCTATGCGCCCGCCTACGACACCGATGTCGTCTATTCCGACGAGCCTTTCTACGGCTTTGGCGGCCCGTTCATGAATTTCGGCGCCGCGCTCGAGGTGGGCCCGTGGCTCTCCTTCTGCCTCGACTGGCGCGGCCACTCGGTCTGGACGGGGGCCTGGAGCGCGTGGCACGGACACGGCTGGCATCACCCCCATTTCGGCGGCGACCGCGGCCCGCCGGGCTCCCGGCGGTGGATCCCCCCATCCCGGGACCCCGGATCCCAGGCGCCCGAGCGGGGACGGGATGGGACCGTCGTCGCGCTCCCGCATCCCCTGATCGGCGCACCCAATCCGCCGCCCCATTTCCGGAGGCCCGAGGCGCAGGTGAGCCCGCAGCCGGCGTCGCCTGTGCCGGTCCCAAGGTCGACGGCGCCGCCCATGGACCGCCCAAGGCTGGGGCAAGCGGTCGAGCCCGACCGAGGCAAATCCCACTCGACTGAAGCCGTGCCGGGCTACGCTTCCACGGAGGTCGCGCCGAGGGCCCAGAGCGATGTCCCTGCCCCCGCGATCGCCCCGGCCGCCGACAGAGCCCAATCGACGGCACCCGTCGCCGGTTCGGAGCCGGCCCGCGCGTCCGCGCCGGCAGCTTCCCACCAATCTGCCCCCGCCCCCGCCCATGCTTCTGCGCCGGCGCCCGCGCCGGCCGCGGATTCGAGGAACCGTTGACCACGGACAGGGCCATGGACCTTCCGATCTACTGGATCGATGCCTTCACGGACCGGGCATTCTGCGGCAACCCGGCCGCTGTCGTTCCGCTCGAATCCTGGCCTGAGGACGCGCTCCTCCAGCGCATTGCGAATGAGAATGGGCTCTCCGAGACAGCATTCTTCGTGCGCACGGGTCCTTCGCGCGCCGAGCTCCGCTGGTTTACGCCGGCGGTCGAGGTCGATCTCTGCGGCCACGCGACGCTTGCGACCGCCCATGTCCTATTCAACGAGCTCGGCCAGAGCGAGTCGCCATTCGTCTTTGACACCAAGTCCGGGCCCCTCTCCGTCGCCCGGCGCGGCCCCCTGATAGAGCTCGATTTCCCCGCTCGCCCTGCGCGACCGGCCGAGCCGACCGGGGACCTGCTGCGTGGGCTTCGCCGGGCGCCCGACGAGGTCCTGCGCTCAGAGCGCATGTGGCTCTGCGTGTACAAGACCGCGGACGAGGTGATCGCTCTCGCGCCTGACCATGCCGCCCTTGCGCCGGCCGTGCCCGGCAGGATCATCGTCACGGCTCCGGGAACGGACTGCGATTTTGTCTCGCGCTTCTTCGCGCCCGACGCGGGGATCGCGGAGGACCCGGTCACCGGTTCGGCGCATTGCACGCTCGTTCCATACTGGGCCGGCCGCCTGGGAAAGACAAAGCTCCACGCGAGACAGGCTTCGAGGCGCACCGGCGAGCTCTGGTGCGAGCTCGACGGGGGCCGAGTCAGGATGGCCGGCCACGGCGCCCCCTACATGAAGGGGCGATTAGCCGTCTGACCGGCCCCTTATTTCTCCTTCATGTGGTAGACACCGTCCCAATCCGCGGGGGGCGGAGCGGAACGGTATGCTTCGGCAATGCCAATGTAGATGAGGGAAGGGTTGGTCTCGCTACCCGGCGCCCGGCCCGCTCCGTTTGACTCCAGGGGCTCCGAGCGCCGGAAGAGCGCGAGCGCGCCGTCCCAGTCGCGCTCGTAGTATCTTGCAAGGCCCTGCTCGAATACCCCGATGCACTCCCGGATCCCGTCGGAGGCGTCCTCAGCGAGGGCGACCAGCTCGTGGATCGGGACCGGCCGGTCGCGCCCCTTGACGGTGATTCGTCCAAGCTTGCGGAAGACAACGCGGCCGGATTCGAGCTGTTCGCACGCGCTGCGGGTCGCCTCCGTGCACATTGAGTAGACTCCCCAGCTCTTCGCGCCACTCTCCATCCGGGCGGCAATGTTAACGTCATCTCCCATCATCGTGTAGCTGAACCGCGTGTGGCTGCCCATGTTTCCGACAACGGCCGATCCCGTGTTGAGCCCAATGCGGGACTGGAGCCTGTGGACAATCTCGGGCCACTTGTCGCCCTCGCCCTTCCATTTTTCGCGCAGTTCTCCAATGCGCTTTTGAATCCGAAGCGCGGCCAGGCACGCCCTGTGCGGATGGCCCGGGAGCGCGACCGGGGCCCCAAACATCGCGACGACCGCGTCGCCGATGTACTTGTCGAGCGTTCCGCCCTCCTGCAGCACGATGTCCGTGCAGGCGGTCAGGTATTCGTTCATGAGCTCCACAAGCCGCTCCGGCGACGACGACAGCTTCTCGGAAATGCTCGAGAACCCCGCGATGTCGCTGAAATAGGCGGTAATGGCCTCCTTCACTCCGCCGAGCTTGGGCTCCTCCCCGGAAGCCACCATTTGCTCGACGATGGCCGGCGGGACGTAGGTGCCGAACATCCCTTTGATGCGGCCCTTTTGCTTTTGCTCCTCGACGATCTGCCAGACCAGGCCCACGAAGCTGGTCGAAAACGCCGCGCCCAAGGGAGTCACGACGGGTATGACAATATGGCTCGCCTTAAAGAGCTCGAACGCAATGCCCGTGTAGAGCGCGGCCGAAAGGACGGCCATCACCTTTGCGAACACGGCGCGCCCCCCGCCAGCGACCGAGAGGGCGGACATGATGAAGGACAATCCGAAGATCAGCGCATAGGCGCCGGGTTCCGGCAGCCGGTGAAGGTACCTGCCCGACACGATTGTCTTGAGGAGATTGCCATGGACGCCGACTCTCGGCTCGGCGAGCTCGTCGACCGGCGTCGGGGCCACGTCCTGCAGCAGCTTGTCGACGGGGCCGATCAAGACCACGGCGTCCTTGAACTGAGCGAAGAATTCCTCGGCGCTTTTCCGCTCCTCCGGCTTCTCCGAGTCAAGGAGCTGTGAATACACGTACACGTCGGCCATGCTCCCGCGCGGATTGTGCGCGGCATCGAACCACGGCGAGAACCAGTTGATCTCGACCATTTGCTTGCGCGTCAGCGGAACGCGTGTCGCAAGCGAGCCATCGGGCCGGACGAGGTCCAAATGGTCGCCCTCCACCCTCAGCCCGTCTTCCTCGACCCCGTAGTAGATCCGGGCCAGCTCGACGGCCATCGCGTAGTATGTCCTCGCGGAGGTCGGTGCATAGAGCCTGACCCATTGGGTCCCGCCATCGACCGTGTCAATGAGCCCCACCAGGGGCGCGCCCACGGTCCTGCCCGGGGCAATGCTCAGCGAAGGTCCCTCCGGGGGCTCGATCTGATGTAGCGGAGGCAGGTCGGGACGGGTCACGTCCGGGAATTCCCGTATCCTCCTCTTGCCGTTGTTGTCGCGAAAATCCCCGGCCAGATAGGAGGCCCCGACCACGACGGGGGGAGCGGGGTTCTTCCAAAGGTAGCTGCCGAGCGCCCGGTCACCCGCGATCAGCTTCTTTCTGTCGACCGACTCCGGTATTCCGACATCGGAAAAGACAAAGTCTATCCCGACCGCCTTGACCCCCGCCCGCTCGACCAAGGTCCTCGCCACGGTGGCAAAATACTCCCGGCTCCAGGGCATGTTCCCAATCTCCTCCAGCGCAATCGAATCGACATCCACGTAGATTATCTTGATGGGCGCATCTATCGGGCGCCGGTACCGAAACCGCCAGTCGAGCACCTTGTTTTCCAGGAACCCGAACATCCCGAGGTGGGCAACCACGCACCACGCGAGCGGAATTGGCGCGAGAAGCAGCCAGCGCAGCTGGAAAAGCGCGGACCTCTTTAGGGATGCCACGGGCCCGAACGCTATTGAGCGCCGGCCCGCAATGAAAGCAGATTACAGGGCCGGGGCCCGCTATGGTCCGCTGCCGGCGCCAGGGGTTGGCGGGTTCAGCGGAGGCGCAGGAGGCGGGGGTGGCGGCGCGGTTCCGGTTCCAATGCTCACAGGATGGAACACTATGTTCTCGAGGACCCCGAGGATGGCCTGCAACTCGCCCTGGAACTGCGCCGCCTCCGTCGGGGAGATGAACATGCCCTCCAGCCTCAGCGACGAGGGCGGGAGCCAATCAACGGGATTGTCTAGGTCGCTGGGGTTATAATCGAACGTCCCTTCGAATTTGTGGCCCGCGGGAATCTCCAAGGGGCCGGAGACAAGGCCCGTGAATATGACCAGGCCCTCGAACGTCTCCACGGAAAAATGCGCCTTGTGGTCCTTCAATGGGCGCAGGATGACCTTGACGAAGGTGCCTCGTATTCCGGCCGCGCCCACGGGAGTCTGGATCGTGAACTCGGATCCCCTGTCGACGTTGAGGTGCGCAATTCTCGCTGTCAGCTCACCCCTCACGAGGTTAAGCTTGGTCACGGATGTTCCGGGCTCCTGCTTGATCTCGGAGGCCGCCACGTCGCCTGAGAACGGATCCTGCTCGAATTCGCTGACATTGAGTCTCGAGTCGCCGGCGACGTCCACGGTGGCCCCGTTCGAAAAGACGAGGATGACGCTCGCCCCAGGGCCGGTGACTATCGTTGTCTGGTCGGAGACCTTGTCGCCGTCGTGCAGCAACCGGTTCTCCAGGTTGGCCTTGGAAATTGCTGTGACCTGACCTTGGACCCGGGCGGCAAGAATCTGGCCGCCGATCCTTCCAGAGGCAGGCAGGGCGGATTGGCCAACGGCGGCCGCAAGGCCTGAAAAAACGCCTAAGACAATTATGACCAATATCTTGTTAATCATAAATATGGCGTCTATTGGTGCTGCCTTAGGCTTGTTGCCAATCGTTGACGCAAAGCTTGTGCAAGAAGGTAGCTAGGGTCAAGACGCAAGCAATGGTCAGCCGCCGCCATGGCGGTGCTGACTTGCGCCGCGGAAAGGCTCAGGTGATACGCCTCATAATACCAGCAATCGGTGCGGGACGGCGCGAGCTCCAGGGCGCGGGTGAAACAGGCGCCGGCCTCGAGCCAACGGCCCTGCATGTCGAGCCCCACCCCGCGGCGAATCCAGAATTCGGAAACGACCGGACACAGGTCCACGGCCCGCCCGGCGTCGCGCGCGGCATCGGCGCCGAGTTCCGCCGTCCTCGCTGGATTCACCAGGGCCCAAAGCGAATCCGCGTACGCCCTGTCGGACCAAGCCTGCGCGTTCGAGGGATCGAGTGCAACGGCCTTGTCGAGGCGGGCGCGAATCCCGGCGACCGCCTCGCGCTCGCGGGACACGTCGGCGCCCGACCTGGCAAGCCCGTCGATCTTCTCGCGGGCCAGTCTCCTGGACTCGTCGGCCTGGTACCTGGGAATGATCCAAAGGACAGTGGCCCCGATGGCGGCCGCGGCGAGGAGCAGCGCCGCGGCCCGGGCCAGCGGCCGGGCGGCGCCTTCCGGGTGATCCGCCGCGCGCGGCCACGCCTCGCCCGTGACGAGCGCCGCAACGGTTGCGACAATCATCGCAAGGGCGGGGATCTTGAGGTGAAAATCGACGGACAGGTGGAGCGCGAAAGCGAGCAGGCCGGTGAATGCCGCGCCGGCCAGTCCGCGCGCGCGCGCGCACCGCCAAGCCAAGGTCCCCGCGGCTCCGAATAGAAGGACGAATCCCACGGCGCCGTAGTCGGAAAGCGTGTTCAGGTAGTCGCAGTGGGCGTATGTCGGCTGGTCAAGGTTGCCCTCGGGCCGGTACGCTTCAAAGAGCGCGTCATAGCTCCCCGCGCCGCCGCCGAACACCGGGTGGGCCTCGAATATCTTCCAAGCGCCGCGCCACATGACCGGGCGCGAGAGCTCACCGGCGTTCCTCACGAGTTGGTCGACGCGCGCGCGCATCAGCGGGAACGAGAAATAGCAGACGGCCGCGACGGCGAAGGCGGAGGCGGCCGCAGCCGCAGCGGCCGCGATCCGCCGTCCGATGCTGCGGCCCGGAGTCAGAAGCGGCTTGAGGGCGAACGCCAAAGCCAGGGCGATCCACGCGCCCCGGCTGATCGCGAGGACAAATCCGGCCGCCAGCGCGCAGAGCGCCGCGGCGCCGAGCGCCCGCAGCGCGGCCGGGCGGCCCGGCGCAACGGCCAGGGCCCCCACGGGCGGTATGAGAAGGGCCATGAGCACGCCGAGGCTGTTCGGTATCCCGAACGGTCCGCTCGACCTGCCGATGAACTGCGCCGCCTGCGTCCGGCCGAGCATGAGCCAGTCGGGCTTCACAAAGTGCTGGTAGCACGCCAGGGCCGCCGCGAGGACCCCGAGCGCCGCCAGGAAGGCGCACAGAAAGCGCCGGCACGCCGGCGCCGCGACCCCGTTGAGGACGACCCAGAACACCGCCACCGCCTGGGCCCAGTTGAGCCAGTCCGTCCAGCCGAGCCAGCGGACCGGCGTCACCCACGCGGTGTTGGCCGCGGCGTAAGCCAGGAACGGCGCGAAGAGCCAGCCGGCCGCGTGGGCGCGGGTCCCTCGGGAAGGGTCGACAAGGTGAACGGCGATCAGCGCCCCGGTGAGCGCGGCCATCCATACCCGGGTGCCCGGAAGGAACCCGCCAAGGCAGAGCGTCGTCCAAGCGAGATTCGCCGTCAGGAGCGCGACCCGGGCCCACTCGAAGGCGGCGTGCGATCGGACGGGGTCGCCGTTCATGGGGGCGCGACGGGGCCCGATGCGTCCGTGTACTTGCGGACGGCGGTGAACTTCGCGCGGAAGAGGTCGTCCAGGATGTCGCGCACGGCCGCGGGCACCTTCTCGACAAGCTCGTCCAGGGGCGGGAGCCTGGCGCCGATGGTCGGAGCCGGGTTCCTGCCGGCAACGGGGACCTGGGGCTCGCCGCGGGCCGCCGCCTCCAAGAGGAAGGCGGACTCGTCGGCCTCGTCCGGCCATTCCAGCTCGTCACCCGCGGCCGGGTCGATCGCGGGCCCGCCGGCCGACAGCCTCGCCTCCAGCCGCTCAATCAGCCCTTTTTTTTTTCGCCTCCCGGGGGCGCCGCCCCGGCCTCGCCGGCGAGCGACGCGAGCTCCTTGATCAGGCTATCGATGGCCCTCGCCCGGCTCGCCTCCACGGCCTTGAGCAGCGCCACCTCAAAATTGATCTTCTCGGCAAGGCCCAGCTTGACGCCTCCCTCGCCCTCGCGAAGGCCGTCGAGAAGGCGTGTCAGCTGTTCGGTGGTCATCGGGGCCCCCCCCAGCCGGCTGCTGCGCCCGTCCGACGCGATCGACTCCAGCAGGGCCGACCGGACCACGGACTTCAGGTCGGCGAGAAGCCGGACCAAGTCGCGCCCCGCCGAGTCGCACTCGTCCACAATCGAGACGATCAGACGGTGGTCGCCTGCGGCGAGCGCGCCGGCCAGCTCGGCTATCTTGGCCTCCGCCACGAGACCGTAGACGTCCAGCACGTCGGCCTCGGCTATCTCGCCCCCACAAAACGCGATCATCTGGTCGAGGATCGACTGGGCGTCGCGCATTCCGCCGTCCGCGAGCCTCGCGATGCACGCGAGCGCCGGCGCGTCCACCTTCACCTTCTCGGCCTCGGCTATCGCCCTGAGCCTGCCCGCGATCAGATCCGCCGGGATGGGCTTGAAGTCAAAGCGCTGGCAGCGCGAGAGGATCGTGGGGAGGACCTTCTGCACCTCGGTTGTCGCGAAGACGAACTTCACGTGGGGAGGCGGCTCCTCCAGGGTCTTTAGGAGCGCGTTGAATGCAGCCGTCGACAGCATGTGCACCTCGTCGATGATGTAGATCTTGAACTTGCCCTGCGCCGGGGCGTAGCGCGATGTCTCGCGCAGATCGCGCACCTGCTCGACGCTGTTGTTCGAGGCCCCGTCGATCTCGATCACGTCCAGGTGGCCGCCCTCGGCGACCGCGACGACCGCGGGGTCGCTGGGATCGAAGTCGGCATTGGGGCCGCCCGTGCAGTTGAGCGCCTTCGCGAAGATACGGGCGACCGACGTCTTTCCGGTGCCCCTCGGGCCGACGAGCAGATATGCATGCGCAATCCGGCCTCTGGCGACCGCGTTTCTGAGCGTTCGCACCACATGGTCCTGGCCGACGACGTCGGCGAACGTCTGCGGCCGCCATTTTCGCGCGATGACCTGATAGCCTGATGCGGACAAGGGGGGAATCGGAGGGAAGATGAAGTGGCCAGGCACTCCACGGCACTGGTAGGACGTCGGTACCGTTGCTGCCTTCCGGCCCTGGCGGGGTTCGCGCGCCTGCCCATGCATGGCGCCTGGCCGACGCGCAACATGCCCCGCCACGCGGGGCGCGCAACACCTAATTCGGGGCCGACGGCGCAGATGGCGGCGCCTGCTGGGCTGGCGGCTGCTGCGGCCCCTGCTTGAACTGCTGAAGCCGCGCCCTCTGCTGCCTGATGAGGTCCTCGAACTTCACGCGCTGGCCCGGCGTCAGGACCTCGGCGATCTCGTCCTGCATCTTCTCGATCGCAAGCGCGGAGGTGAGCTGGATCTCGCGGCGATCGCGGGCCAGCTGACCGGCCGTGCGCCGCACGATCGGCATGATCCTGGCTCGCTGCGCCATCGTGAGGTCGAGCTGGTTCACGAAGCTGCGCATGAGCTGCGGCGTGAACTGCTGCACCGGCCCTCCCGCGGCTCCCTGGCGCTGACCCCACGGGCCCGCGCCCCCGCCGTTCAATGCGCGGTGGCGGGCCACCAAGCCCACAATGCCGAGCGCCGTGGCCCCGCCGGTCACGAGGCCCGCAAGGAAGATGGCGACAGTGGCCAGGACGACTTGCCAGGTCTTAGCCATGGATCAGGAGCCCAGGTTCACGACCTCGGCGACCGGATCGTCGTTGGCGGCAACCGCCGACTCGTTGTCGAATGCGCCCTTGATCGCCGAGTAGTTCACGGCAACGGCGATGGCCGCGACGATGCCGGCGACGGCGGCCGCGCGAAGCGATAGCCGGGCAAAGATGGACGGAGACGGGCTCTCGGCGCCGAGCGCCAGCGCCGCGACCCGCGTCGAAAACCCGAAGGGGGCGGACTCGTCCCCCGCGGGGGCCGCACGGCGCGCAGCCGCGGCGAGCTTCCGCCATGCCTGGTCATACTTGTTCATGTTCGTTCACTCTCCGTAAGTTCACGATAAAACCGTTGCAACTTCCGTCTCGCGCGAAAGGCGCGCACCTTGACCAGGGTCTGGTTCCAGCCGGTGAGCGCGCTTATCTCGGCGATGCTTCTCTGCTCGAGGTCCAGGTACTGGATGACGAGCCTGTCCTCGGGCTTGAGCCGGTCGAGCAGCTTGTGGACGAGCTCCCGGGCCGCGAGCGCGTCGTCCGGGGCGATGTCGTTCTCGCTCGTGATCGCAGCGTCCAGTATGTCGGTCTCCCGCTCGGACAGGTCCGCCCACCGCAGCTCCGGCCGGCGCTTCTGGGCGCGCAGGTGGTCGATGCAGGTGGTGACCGCTATCCTGGATACCCAGTGGGTGAACGGCACGTTTCCCTGATACTGGTCGATTCGGGTGAACATTTTCAGAAATATCTCCTGGGCAAGGTCTTCCTCGGCGACCCTTCGAGGAAGATGGGAGCGGGCGATCCGGATGACAAGGGGATGGAGGTGCTCGACAAGGTCCCGCGCAGCAATCTGATCGCGTCTGCGGACGCGATCAAGACAGCCAGCCAGATCAAACGACTGGTCGTCAGGCATATGAGGATCGATGCATCATCGGGCATGTTCTGCAAGACGCCGGTTGCAGGGGCCCGGTTACCCTGGGAGAGCGCCCGCCTCTTGACTTTGGGCGGCCGGGGCCGATGAATCTCGGCAGAGATGGCACCCGCCCTCCAGGCCCTCCGACTTACCCGCGCGCACGACCTCTAAGAGGACGCCGCGTAGCGGCGGGTCGTGCGTAGGCCTGATTCCTTCTTTCGCCGCGGTCCCCTTGCCGACCGAGCTGGCGTTGTACTCCCGCGTAAACCCGCTAACCTCAATCCTCCCATTCCATGCAGCCCGAACCCGCCTCCAAGTACGCCTCCTTCCCTCCCGTGTCCCTGCCCGGCCGAAAATGGCCCGACCGGACGCTCAACCGCGCCCCGATCTGGTGCAGCGTCGACCTCCGGGATGGAAATCAGGCTCTCGCGCAGCCGATGAGCGTCGAAGAGAAGATCGAGTTCTTCGAGATGCTCGTGCGGATCGGCTTCAAGGAGATCGAGGTCGGGTTTCCCTCCGCATCCCAGATCGAGTTCGACTTCACGAGGCGCCTGATCGAGGAGAGCCTGATACCTGGCGACGTCGCCATCCAGGTCCTGTGCCAGTGCCGGGAGGACCTGATCGCGCGCACCATGGAATCCATCAAGGGCGCCAGGAACGTCATTTTCCACCTCTACAACTCCACCTCGCCGAGGCAGAGGGAGTACGTCTTCAACCTGCCCCGACAGGAGATCGTCCGAATCGCCGTGCGCGCGGTGGAGCAGCTCAAGAGGGAAAGCCGCGCCCTCGTGGCCCAGGGAATGAGGCTGCGCCTCGAGTATTCGCCGGAGAGCTTCACGAGCACGGAGCTCGATTTCGCGCTCGAGATCTGCGAGTCGGTGACGGACGTGTGGGGTCCGACGCCCTCCGACAGGATCATCCTTAACCTGCCGGCGACCGTCGAATACGCGACGCCGAACGTCCACGCCGACCAGATCGAATGGATGTGCGACCACCTGACCCGGCGCGACGCGACGATCGTGTCGCTCCACACCCACAACGACAGGGGGACGGGGATCGCGGCCACCGAACTCGCGCTGCTGGCCGGCGCCGACCGCGTCGAGGGAACCCTCTTCGGCAACGGCGAGCGGACCGGCAACCTCGACATCGTGACGGTCGCCCTGAATCTCTACACCCACGGGATCCACCCCGGCCTGGACTTAGGCGACCTGAACGCGATCCGCGACGTCTACGAGCGCTGCACCCGCCTCGAGGTGCCGCCGCGCCAGCCCTATGCGGGCGAGCTCGTGTTCACCGCGTTCAGCGGATCGCACCAGGACGCCATAAAGAAGTCCCTGGCGCACCAGAAGCCAGGCAAGCCGTGGGACGTCCTCTACATACCGATCGATCCCGCCGACATCGGGCGCAGCTACCGCGCCATCATCCGGATCAATTCTCAGTCGGGAAAGGGCGGGGTCGCGTACGTACTCGAGAAGGAATTCGGCTTCCAGCTGCCCAAGCCCATGCACAAGGAGATAGGCCGGATCGTCAACGATCTGGCCGACGCGAAGGGCACCGAGCTCACGTCCGCCGACATCCGCGACGCATTCCAGCGCGAGTACCTGGGGCGGACGGCTCCCGTGGCGCTCGAGCACTTCAAGACCACCGAGCGCGACTCGACGGTCAGGTGCGAGGCGAGGATAGTCGCGAATGGAACGCCCCACACGCTCACGGGCTCCGGCAACGGCCCCATTGACGCGTTCGTGCGCGCGCTGGGACTGACGGAGCTGCCGAAGTTCGACGTCGTCAGCTACTCCGAGCACTCGCTTGGCGCGGGCGCCGAGGCGAGGGCCGTGAGCTACATCCAGATCAAGATGGCGCGCGGGTCCGCCTTCTTCGGCGCCGGGATCGACACGAACATCGAGCTCGCATCGATCAAGGCGATCGTGAGCGCGCTCAACAGGGCGGTGGCCAGGAAATGAAGTTTGAACCCGCGAAGCGCCCGCTCACCGGCGAGACGCTTGAGTCCCTGTCGTCCTCCCTTGCCGAGCGGGGCGAGAAAGCCTTCCGCGCAAGGCAGGTGCTCGATTGGGTCTACAAGAAGCGGGCGCGCTCGTGGGACGCCATGACCAACCTGCCCAAGGGGCTGCGGGCATGGCTCGAGGCGACGTTCGCGCTCATGCCAGCGTCCCTCGTCCTCAACCGCCACTCGGCCGACGTGACGGACAAGCTGCTCCTCGAGCTGGAGGACAGATCGCTCATCGAGACGGTCATCATCCGGGCGCCGCAGGAGGGAGTCGGCGTCGAACACTCGCGGAAGACGATCTGCATCTCGACCCAGGTCGGATGCGCCATGGGATGCGTGTTCTGCGCAAGCGGCCTTAGCGGGCTCAAGCGGGATCTGAGCGCCGGAGAGATTGTGTGCCAGCTGCTCCAGGTGTGCTACGCCGAGGACGCTCGGACGCCGCGCGCGCGGGCCGAGCTCGCCTCGTTCGACAACATTGTCGTCATGGGGATGGGCGAGCCGCTCGCCAACTACGACGCGCTCGTGAGGGCCCTCACGATCGTGAACGCCGAATGGGGCCTCGGCTTCGGCGCGCGCCGGATCACCGTGTCGACCAGCGGGCTGGTCCCGAAGATCGTCCGCCTCGCCGACGAGCCGCTGGGATTCCGGCTGGCGGTCTCGCTTCACGGGGCGACCGACGAGGTGCGGGCGAGAATCATGCCCATCAACAAGGCCTATCCGCTCGCCAAGCTCCTGCCCGCGGTCAGGGCCTTCGGTGAGCGCCACGGCCGGATGGTCACGCTCGAGTTCATACTGATCAAGGGCGTGAACGACTCGCTCGACCAGGCGCGCAGGCTCCGCGACATCGCGCTCGACCTGCATGCCCACGTTAACCTCATCCCCTACAACACCGTCGAAGGGCTTCCCTGGGAGCGGCCGGAACCGGCCCGCCAGGCCGCGTTCGCGGACGTGCTTGACCGCTCGGGCGTGTCGGTGACCCTGCGTCGCGAGAAGGGCCACGATATCGCGGCCGCGTGCGGCCAATTGAGGCTAAAGACACAGGGGGAGCGCGAGGGGCTTCAGGCCGCCTCCGAAATTTCAACTTGAAATGGGGACGGAACTAACGGTCAAATGTCCGTTTCCCATGAATCTTCCGCTTCCCGCCCCCGTCATTCCTAACCCATGATAGAAGTCAAAGGCCTGGTAAAAAACTACGGTTCATTGCGGGCGGTCGACGGCGTCAGCTTTTCAGTCAGGCGCGGCGACATCCTGGGCTTCCTCGGGCCCAACGGCGCCGGCAAGTCGACGACAATGAAGATGATAACCGGTTACGTGCGGCCCGACGCGGGGACCGCCTCGGTCGACGGGATCAATGTGGCGAAGGACCCGGTCGCCGTGAAGCGCAGGCTGGGCTACCTTCCCGAGAACGCCCCGGCGTACCCCGAGATGACCGTCGGCGAATTCCTCGGGTTCATCGCGGAGGTCCGCGGATTTCGCGACGCCGCGGCAAGGCAGGCGCATGTCGATCGCGCCGTCTCACTCACCCACCTCGTTTCGGTCCGCAACCAGACAATCGAGACCCTTTCGAAGGGCTACAAGCAGCGCGTCGGCTTCGCACAGGCGCTCCTTCACGACCCCCCGACCCTCATCCTCGACGAGCCGACCGACGGCCTGGACCCGAACCAGAAGAACGAGGTCCGGCTTCTCATCAAGAAGATGGCCGCCGAGAAGGCCGTCATCCTCTCGACTCACATCCTCGAGGAGGTCGAGGCGATCTGCAACAGGGTCATCATCATCTCCCGCGGCAGGATCACGGCCGACGAGTCGCCCGCGCAGCTCCTGGCAAGGCGCCCAGGAGCCCGGATGGACGAGATCTTCCGCAGCCTCACGGACCCCGACGCGTGAAACAGGTCACGCCCATCTTCAAACGGGAGTTCGTCGGCTATTTCCGGACGCCGGTGGCGTACGTCTTCCTGGTCGCGTTCCTCCTCATTTCCGTGGCCCTCGCATTCTCGCGATTCGGCGGGTTCTTCAAGGCGGGGATCGCAGGCCTTGACGCGTACTTCGGATTCTACCCGTGGCTCCTGCTCTTCATAGTGCCGTCGGTAGGGATGCGGCTCTGGTCGGAGGAGAAGAGGTCCGGAACGGCCGAGCTCCTGTTCACGCTGCCCGTGACCACCCTCGAGGCGGTCATCGGCAAGTTCCTCGCGGGATGGGCATTCCTCGCCCTCGCCGTCCTGTTGAGTTTCCCGATGGCGGTGACGATCGGCTATCTGGGCAGCCCGGACTGGGGCGTCGTCGCGACGAGCTACTTCGGGGCGATCCTCATGGCCGGCGGCTTCCTCGGCGTGTGCTCGCTCGCGTCGGCGCTCACCAAGAACCAGGTCATAAGCTTCGTAGTCAGCCTGCTTGTCTGCGCCGTGCTCGTGTTCCTCGGCTACAGCGGGTTCACGTCGTTCCTGGAGGGCTTTCTGCCCGTCGGCGTGGCCGACGCCGTCTCGAACTTCAGCTTTATCACACACTTCAACCCGATGGTGAGGGGCATCGTGGACCCGAAGGACGTCGTGTTCTTCCTCTCGCTCATGGGATTCACGCTGTTCCTCAACGTGATCGCGCTCGAGCGCTGACCCCAGACGACCCAGCATGACCTCCGGAAGCAAAACCCTCGCCATCGCACTCCTCCTCGTGGGCCTCGTCCTCGCCAACTTCCTGGCGACGGCCATCCCGGCGCGATACGACGCCACGTCGGAGAAGATCTACACCCTTTCTCCCGGGACGAAGGCCCTGCTGGCGAAGATCGGCGAGCCAACGACTCTCGACCTCTACTTTTCGCGCAACACGAGCGGGCAGTTCGTCGAGTACAAGAACTACGCCGAACGCGTGCGCGAGATGCTGCGCCAGTACGTGCGCGCGTCGAATGGGAAGGTGCGGCTCAATGTCATCGACCCCGAGCCGGACACCCCGGCGGAGGAGAAGGCAACGGCCGTGGGCATCTCGCCGCAGACGATCCCCGGGGGCAGCCAGTTCTACTTCGGCCTGGTCGCCACTCAGGCCGACCAGCAGAAGGTGATCGGAGCCCTCAGCCCCCAGCGGGAGCAGTTCCTCGAATACGACGTGTCCGAGCTCATCTACGGTGTCGGCCAGACCGAGAAGAAGAAACTGGGGCTCGTCACGAGCCTGCCCCTGCAGGGCTCGCCGGGGATGCCCATGATGGGCCAGGAGGGGATGGAGGGCCAGTTTGTCGTCGCCGAATGGGAGGACACCTACCAGATCGTGCCCGTCGAGGCCGCGGCGACGGATCTGCCCGCCGGCCTGGACGTCCTCGCGGTCGTTCATCCTGAGAACCTTACCCCGAAGCTGCAGTTCGCGATCGACCAGTTCCTGCTTTCCGGCAGGCCCGTGTTCCTCGCTGTCGATCCGTCCTCCCTCTATTTCAAGCGCCAGGGCGGGCAGGCGGCCATGTTTGGCGGGCCGCAGCCAAGCGTGTCGAGCGACCTTCCCCAGCTGCTCGGGGGCTGGGGCATCGCCTACGATCCGCAAAAGGTCGTGGGCGACCTTGAGAACGCCGAGGAGGTCGAGCTGCGCGACGGATCGCGGGTGCGCTATCCCGTGTGGATCAACCTGACCCCCGAGAATTTCAACGCCAAGTCGCTGCCCACGGCGCAGCTGGAGTCGGCTCTCTTCGTCGAGGCGGGCAGCCTGGCCCTCAAGCCCGGGACGGACCTCACGTTCACGCCCCTCATCGAAACCTCCGAGAAATCCGGCGAAGTGCCGGTGCCCGCGCTCCAATTCGCGCAGCCCGACGAGGTCGCCAGGCAGATCACGCCCTCGGGCAAGAAGACGCTTGCGGCACTCGTCACGGGCCGGTTCAGGACGGCATTCCCCGACGGGCCGCCAAAGGAACCCGAAGCCGCCAAGCCCGAGAAGAAGGAGGACAAGGCCGCCGCGGCGCCGCCGGCACCCGCGGCTCCGGAGTCGCTCAAGCAGTCAAAGACCTCCTCCATCCTGATCGTCGTCGCCGACACCGACTGGCTGTTCGACGACTACAGCGTGCGCAAGTTCAACTTCATGGGCCGGTCCGCCGCGGAGCCGATCAACGACAACCTCTCGTTCGCAGCCAACTCGCTTGATTTTCTCGGGGGTTCCCGGGACCTGATCTCGATCCGCGGAAAGGGCAATTCGGTGCGCCCGTTCACGGTCGTGAGGCGGATGGAGGCCGACGCAGCCGAGAAGTACAAGGAGAAGCTGACGGCGCTCGAGGCGCGGATCAACGAGGTCCAGGGCAAGCTGACCGAGCTCCAAGGCAAGAAGAACGAGGGCGGCAGGCTCCTCGCCTCGCCCGAGGCGGCCCGCGCCATCGAAGACTTCCAGAAGCAGGCGTCCGCGCTGCGCGCCGAGCGCCGCGGCATCCGGCTCGCCCTGCGCGAGGGGATAGACGCCCTGGAGGACAAGCTCCTCGCGATAAACCTGCTCACCACCCCGCTGCTCGTCTGCGCCTTCGGTTTCTGGTTCTGGATGCACTACAGGCGCCGGGGCTGAACGCCGCCCCGCTCACCCCGTGATGAAACTCCGAACGCTCGCCATCGCCATTGCCGTACTCGCGGCCCTCTCGATCGCCGCCTATCTCAAGGACCGGCCCCAACCCGCGCCATCCGAGGATCCCCGCGTGGGCAAGGCCCTGCTGGACCCGGACACCGTCTCACGCGCCGTGGGCCTTGTGGTCGCCGACCAGGGGAAAAAGGTCGAGCTCGCGCGCAACAGCGACAATTCGTGGCGGGTCACAAGCTACTTCGACATGCCGGCCGACCTTGAAAAGATCTCGCGGCTCGTCCAGGACCTGAACGAGGCCAAGGTCGACAGGTTTGTCACGGCCAATCCTGGGCGGCTCGCGCGCCTCGAATTCAAGGACTCGTCGATCGCGCTCAAGGACCAGGCGGGAAAGGAAATCTGGAGCCTGACCCTCGGCAAGACCTCCGAGACGGGCAACGGGAGGTTCATACGGTTTGGCAACGAGTCCAGGGCGTTCTTCTCGGGCCTGCACGTCTGGCTGGACACGGATGCGAAGGGTTGGGCCAATGCCCAGCTCGTGGCGGTAAAGCCCGAGGAAGTCGCAGGCGTCGAGATCCCGTTCGACGGGGGGACCGCGGTCGCCGCGACCCGGGCGAAGAAGGAAGCCCCTTGGACGGCGCCGGGCGCGCCCGCGGGACAAAAGCTGATCGCGGACCAGGTGTCGTCGCTTCTCACGACGCTCACGTCGCTCAGGTTCACCGACACGGTGGACACGAAGGATGCCGCGGTGGCCGAGGCGGCGGCGCACATGCGGACCTTCAAGCTGACAACCTTCGACGGAAAGACCCTCACGGTGGCTCTGGGCCGCAAGCCCGA